>JAAFGU010000337.1 GCA_010365205.1 Aromatoleum sp.
CCTCGGATCATGATCGACACCGACTACCCGTTCAGACTCATACCCCGTTGGAATCACGCTCCCCGCTCAGACTCATACCCCATTGGACAAGGCTCCATGTTGACCATTTAGCCAAAAATGAAATAAGATGCAAGACTTTGCTCATTTCAGCCGGACTTGGAATTACCGATGAAGACCTATTCCGCCAAACCGCAGGATATTCAGCGGGACTGGTTCGTGGTCGACGGCACCGACAAGGTGCTCGGCCGCCTCGCGAGCCAGATCGCGCTTCGCCTGCGCGGCAAGCACAAGGTGACGTTCACGCCGCACGTGGACACCGGCGATTTCATCGTCGTGACCAACGTGGAAAAGCTGCGTGTCACCGGCAACAAGGCCGAGGACAAGCTGTACCACCGCCACAGCGGCTATCCGGGCGGCATCTCGACGACCAACTTTTCGAAGATGCAGGCGCGGTTCCCGGGCCGTGCGCTGGAAAAGGCGGTCAAGGGCATGCTGCCGAAGGGCCCGCTCGGCTACAAGATGCTCAAGAAATTGAAATGCTACGCCGGCGAGGCGCATCCGCACTCGGCCCAGCAACCGAAAACCCTGGACATCTGAACCCATGATCGGCAACTACTACTACGGCACCGGCCGCCGCAAGAGCGCGGTCGCCCGCGTTTTCATCAAGAAGGGCACGGGCACCATCGTCGTCAACGACAAGCCGGCCGACGAGTTCTTTTCGCGCGACACCGGCCGCATGGTGATCCGCCAGCCGCTGAAGCTGACCGGCCACGAGGCGACGTTCGACATCATGATCAACGTCGCCGGCGGCGGTGAGTCCGGCCAGGCCGGCGCGGTACGCCACGGCATCACCCGGGCGCTGATCGACTACGACGCGGCGTTGAAGCCCACGCTGTCGAAGGCGGGGCTCGTCACGCGCGACGCGCGCGAAGTCGAACGAAAGAAGGTCGGCTTCCACAAGGCGCGCCGCCGCAAGCAGTTCTCGAAGCGCTGATCATTCGCGCTACCGACGCAAAGGCCGCCGATCAGGCGGCCTTTGTGCTTTCGGGCTCTCGGTCTGACCCGCGGAGCCCCCTCAAAATATTCCAATGGCATAATTGCGGCAAGGCAACGGTGCTAGAATCGGTCGCCACTCGAGCGAGAGACTCATGATCAAGATCGGCATCGTCGGCGGCACCGGCTACACCGGCGTGGAGCTCCTGCGGCTGCTGGCGCAGCATCCGAAGGCGAGCGTACGGGCGATTACCTCACGCAAGGACGCCGGGACCAAGGTCGCGGATCTGTTTTCCAGCCTGCGCGGGAAGTACGATCTCGCGTTCGCCGATCCCGCCGACGTCGATCTCGCGAGCTGCGACGTCGTTTTTTTCGCGACCCCCCACGGCGTGGCGATGGCGCAGGCGCGCGAACTGACGTCCGCCGGCGTGAAGATCATCGATCTCGCGGCCGATTTCCGCTTGCAGGATGCCACGGTCTTCGAGAAATGGTACGGAATGCCGCACGCCTGTCCCGATCTGCTGGCGGAGGCCGCCTACGGTCTGCCCGAACTGCGTCGCGACGCCGTCCGCAAGGCACGGATCGTCGGCAACCCCGGCTGCTATCCGACGACGATCCAGCTGGGCTTCGTCCCGCTGCTGGAAGCGGGCATCGTCGACACCGCGCATCTGATCGCCGACTGCAAGTCCGGTGTTTCGGGCGCGGGCCGGAAAGCGGAGATGGGCCTGATGTTTTCGGAGGCTTCCGACAATTTCAGGGCGTACGCAGTCAAGGGCCACCGGCACCTGCCGGAAACGCTCGAGCAACTCGCGCCGCATAGCGCGACGCCGGTGAATATGGTATTCACGCCGCATCTCGTCCCGATGATCCGCGGCATGCATTCGACGCTTTATGCGCGCCTCACCCGCACCGACGTCGACCTGCAAGCGCTGTTCGAAAAGCGCTACGCGGGCGAGCCGTTCGTCGACGTGATGCCGCCGGGTTCGATGCCCGACACGCGTTCGGTGCGGGCGTCGAACATGCTGCGCATCGCGGTGCACCGCCCGGGGAACGGCGATCTCGTCACGGTACTCGTGGTGCAGGACAACCTCGTCAAGGGCGCGGCGGGCCAGGCGATCCAGAACATGAACCTGATGTTCGGGCTGGCCGAGACGGCCGGCCTCACCGCGCTGCCGGTCCTCCCCTAGTACCCCGACCCATAAGTTTTGCTATGTTCGAATCGACCCGCATCACCGATCGCTTTGTCGCTCTTCCTCGCCATAGCCCAAGCTATGGCTGCGGTTCGCCTCAGTCAACTGCGGCGCTCGGTGCGCGGGATCGATTCTCGGCATGTACGCAAACTTATGGGTACTAGTGGCGCTTTCCATATGGTGGCGCCGCGCGCGCCAGCACTTTTCCATCGACGCGCCGCGGATGGCGGTGCGCGCGCGTCTGCCCTGGCCCTGGCGCGCGGTCGTCGGAGTGGCGCTGCTCACGATCGTCGCGGGAATGTGGTGGTGGGGATTCGACTTCGGCCAGATCTTCGGCGGCTTCAACCGGAAGGACCTCGAGACAAAGCTGACGACGCTGGAGACCGCGGAGGAGCAGCTCCGCGCCGAAGCCGTGTCGTTGCGGATCAGGAGTTCGGAACTCGAGAGCGAACTGGCGATGACGCGCGGCGCGCGGACGACGCTGTCCAAGCAGGCGCTCGAACTGCAGAACGAGAATTCGCAATTGAAGGAAGAGCTCGTCTTCCTGCAGAAACTCGTCGCGGATTCGAACAAGACCGTCGGCCTGTCTATCCAGCGGCTCGCCGTCGAGCGCGAGCGCGACGACGCCTGGCGTTACAGTCTGCTGGTCGTCCGCGGAGGCAACCCGGTGGTCGATTTCGACGGACAGATGGTGCTTCAGGTGGCAATCGCACCGCCGCCGGGCGCTTCGGCGCCGTTTCGCCAGCCGTCGCTGACGCTGCCGGACGACCAACCCGAAACGGCCGCAGCTCTCAAGCTCAAATTCAAGTACTATCAGCGGGTTGAAGGCACTTTTCGAGTGCTGCCCGGCGCGCAGCTGCGATCGGTGACCGCCCGGGCGTTCGAGTCCGGTCAAGGCAGCCCCCGCGCGTCTCGCAACCTTGTGTTCCCGTAAGGAGGACCCATGTTCCGGAAGAAGCATTCGCCGCCGCAAAAGCGGATCGACAGCCTGATCGGCGCCGGCACTGTGGTGACCGGTAACGTGTCCTTTACCGGAGGCCTGCGCATCGACGGGCATGTAGAGGGCAGCGTGGTCTCGGCCGACGGCGAGCCGGGTACGCTGGTGATCAGCGAGCTGGCCCGGATCGACGGGGAGATCCGCGTATCGCATGTCGTGGTCAACGGCTCCGTCAACGGGCCCCTGACCGCCAACGATTACCTCGAACTGCAGCCGAAAGCCCGCGTCGTCGGCGATGTATCTTATCGGACGCTGGAAATGCATGTCGGCGCCGTGGTCCAGGGGAGGTTGAATCACGCTGAACCCGGAACGGCCTCGGTTGTCGAATTGAAACGGGTGGCGGCCGACTGAAACCGTTTCCCAATCGAGCCGGACGAGACCCTGACCGACCCCATCGGCGGCAGGGTTGCGGTGTCCCGGGAGAAAGGCCGATAATCGATCCCATCTACGCTCCAGGAGTCCGCATGAACGCCATGACCGAAATGCCCGCCTCGCTGGTCTTCACCGACAACGCCGCGGCGAAGGTGAAGAATCTGATCGAGGAGGAAGGCAACCCGGAGCTGAAGCTCCGCGTGTTCGTCACCGGCGGAGGTTGCTCCGGCTTCCAGTACGGCTTCACGTTCGACGAGGTCACCAACGACGACGACACGGCGATGGTGAAAAACGGCGTGACGCTGCTGATCGATCCGATGAGCTACCAGTACCTGGTCGGCGCCGAGATCGACTACACCGAGAGCCTCGAAGGCGCCCAGTTCGTCATCAAAAACCCGAACGCGACGACCACCTGCGGTTGCGGTTCGTCGTTCTCCGCCTGACCGCGTCCCGGTCGGCAGCGAAAACGGGGCCCGCGGGCTCCGTTTTCCTTTGCGGGCAGCCGCCGCGAGCGCGCGGGAGTCGCTCGCTCGCCGAGGGGCTCGGGATCGACATCTCCCGAACGCGACAGTCACTGCGCCGTCCAGCCCCCGTCGATCGACATCATCGCCCCGGTGATCGACTTGGCGCCGTCGGACGCGAGGAAGATCGCCAGCGCTGCGACTTCGTCGATGCCGATGAAGCGCTTCGTCGGCTGCCCGGCGAGCATCACCTTCTGGATGACTTGCTCCTCCGACACGCCGCGCGTCCGCGCCTGATCGGGAATCTGCCGTTCGACCAGCGGCGTTAGCACGTAGCCCGGGCAGATCGCGTTGACCGTAATGCCGTGCTGCGCGACTTCCAGCGCGACGCTCTTGGTGAAGCCGGCGACGCCATGCTTCGCCGCGACATAGGCCGACTTGAACGGCGACGCCACGAGTCCGTGCGCAGACGCGATATTGACGACCCGGCCCCAGCCTTTCCGCTTCATCGCCGGCAGCGCGAGACGCGTCGTGTGAAACGCCGATGACAGATTGATCGCAATGATCGCGTCCCACTTCTCCGGTGGGAATTCGTCGACGGCCGCGACATGCTGGATGCCGGCGTTGTTGACGAGGATGTCGATTGCGCCGAATGCCGCAAGCGAGCGTTCCATCATCGCGGCGATTGCGGCCGGATCGGCCATGTCGGCGGCGTCGTAGCGAATGTCGGCACCGTGGCCCGCGAGCCGCGCGCGCAACGCCTCGATCGCGGCGGCTTCGCCGAAACCGTTCAGCACGACGTTGTGCCCTTCCTTCGCCAGCGCTTCGGCGATGCCGAGGCCGATGCCGGACGTGGAACCGGTGACGAGCGCGGTCTTGCGCGTGGGCATGGGTCGTTCTCCCGATCAGCGTGGATGGAATGCGCCGAGCACACGCGGCCCGCGCGCGCCGGTCACGGCTGTAAGATTGCCGGGCCGGCCGGCGAGAAACTCGCGCGCGAGCCAGGCGAAGGCCAGCGCTTCGACGTATTCGACGGCCACGCCGTGCGCGGCCGTCGTGCCCAGCGATCGTGGCGCGAGTTCGGACGCGAGCGCATCCATCAATCCGGGATTGTTCGCACCGCCGCCGCAGACCAGCACCTCGGTCGCTCCGGGGCATTCGGTGCGCAGCGCATCTGCGATCGTACGCGCGGTCAGCGCGAGCAACGTCGCCTGGACGTCGGCCGGAGGCAAGCCGCGATCGGCGAGCCGCGCATCGAGCCACTCGGCATGGAAGAGATCGCGCCCCGTGCTCTTCGGCGGCGGCAACGCGAAAAACGGCTCGTCGAGCAATCGGGCGAGCAGCAGGTCGTCGACGCGGCCACTCGCGGCCCAGGCACCGTCGCGGTCGAACGGTTCGCCCCGATGGCGCGCGCACCATAGGTCCATCAGCACATTGCCCGGTCCGGTATCGAACCCACCTGCGAGGCCGCGAGGCGGCAGGTCGGTGAGATTCGCGATTCCACCGACGTTGACGACGGCGCGATGCGCGGCGCCGCCGAAGAGCGCCGCATGAAACGCCGGGACCAGC
>JAAFGU010000338.1 GCA_010365205.1 Aromatoleum sp.
CGCCCGCGCCACGCCGCGCCACGACCACGTCGTCGCCGCGATCAGCCTGTGCCCGTCGAGCACCAACGGGATGCTCTTGACGCTGGCGCAGAACATCGCCGCGTCGCCGTCGAGTTCCGCGCTGCCGAGGTACCAGGCGTTGGTGAACGCCATCCCGCGCCGCGACCACGAGGGATCCGCCTCGTCGCAGAGCACGACGGCCAGGCCGGCGCGATGCAGCGCCAGCGCGACGGCGGAGCCCACGTCGCCGGCGCCCAGTACGACGACAGCCGGCCGGCCGACGAACACGTTCATCGCGATCCTCTAGGCCCGATACGACCAAAAAAAGGGCCGCCCTGGAGGTTCGGCGCGGCCCGACGGTGCTGCCCGCAACTGGAGAAGGACTCGAACGCGATGATGGCGGGGCCGTGTTGCGCGTTGAAGACAGCGTTCATGACGCCGATGTAACCGCGGCGCCTTGCCGATCCGGTCGGGTCTGCGCGCCGCGGTCGAGTCGCCATCGGCCGTTCACCACGCCGTCGCATCGCCCGCGTCAGACGAATTCCGGCCCGATCGCGACTCGCAGCACGACGGCGGAAGGCCCAGCCCGGTCGCGGTTGGTCAGCCACCATACCGCGCCCTTCCTGACCGACCAGTAGGACTCGTCGCCCGACAGCAAGAACGACGCGACCGACCCGAGTGTGGGCTGATGGCCGACAACGAGTATCGGCTCGCGCGAGTCCGGCCAGCCGGCGGCGCCGAGGACCGCGGCGACCGATGCGCCGGGCGCGAGTTCGTCGACGGTCCTGAATTTGCGCTTCAGCGCCAGGGCAGTCTGCTGCGCGCGATCGGCGGGCGACACGAGAATCCGCGTGCTGTCGGGCAGATGCTGGTCGAGCCAGGCGCCCATCCGCTCCGCCTGCTTCAGGCCCTTCGACGTGAGGCGCCGCCCGAGATCGGGTTCGCCGGGCTCGGCTTCCGCATGACGCCAGAGGATCAGGTCCATGAGGTCACTCCGCGTCGTCCGGTTCACGCAGCTGCTGGAGCAGTTCCGCCTGCGCGTCGCGCACCAGCGTGCGTCGGCGCGGCTTCACCTTGGTCCAGCCGCCGTCGGCCGCGAGGAGCCAGGCGTTGCGGTTGTCGGCGAGGTGGGGCTTGAGGCCCTCTTCGACGACGCGTTTCCGCAATTCGGGATCGCGCACAGGGAACGCGACCTCGATCCTCCGGAACAGATTGCGGCCCATCCAGTCGGCCGACGACAGCCAGACGTCCGCCTGGCCGGCGTTGCCGAAATACCAGACGCGATGGTGCTCGAGAAAGCGGCCGAGAATCGACCGCACGCGGATATTGTCCGACAGCCCCTTCACGCCCGGGCGCAGCGCGCACGCGCCGCGGACGATCAGGTCGATCTCTACGCCGGCCTGCGACGCCTGGTACAGCGCGCGGATCACGCCCTCCTCCATCAGCGCGTTCATCTTGGCGACGATGCGCCCCGGCCGGCCTTCGCGGGCATGGCGGGTCTCGCGCCGGATCATCTCGACGACGCGCCGGTGCATGGTGAACGGCGCCAGCAGCAGGCGCTTCATCCGGCCGGCGCGGGCGAGACTGGTAATGTGAAGAAAGACTTCGTTCACGTCGGCGCAGATCGCCGAATCGGCGGTCAGCAGGCCGAAGTCGGTGTAAAGCCGCGTCGTGCGCGGGTGGTAATTGCCGGTGCCCAGATGCGCATACGGGACCAGGTGATTGCGGCCCTGCCGGTCGCGCTCGCGGCGGATCAGCAGCGCCAGCTTGGCGTGGGTCTTCAGACCGAATACGCCGTAGACAACCTGCGCGCCGGCGCGCTCGAGACGCTCTGCCCAGTTGATGTTGGCCTCCTCGTCGAAGCGCGCCATCAGTTCGACAACGACCGTGACCTCCTTGCCACGCAGCGCCGCCTGGATCAGCGCCTCCATCAGCACCGAGTTCACGCCGGTGCGGTAGACGGTCTGCTTGATCGCGACGACGTCCGGATCGTCCGCGGCGCGACGGATGAAATCGACGACCGGCTCGAACGACTGATACGGGTGATGGAGCAGGATGTCGTTCTGCCGGATCGCGGCCAGGATGTCGGGCTGGTCGCGCAGCCGGTCGGGCAAGCCGGGCACGAACGCCGGGAACTTGAGCGCGTCGAGGTCGATCTGATCGATCAGCGATGACAGCCGCGCGACGTTGACCGGTCCTTCGCAACGATATAAATCGGCTTCGGTGAGGTCGAACTGCTGAAGGAGGAATTGCGCGACGGGCGCGGGGCAGGCCGCGGCAACCTCGAGCCGGACCGCCGAGCCGAACTGCCGCTGCGGCAGTTCGCCCTGCAGCGCCTGGCGCAGGTTCTTCACCTCTTCCTCGTCGATCCACAGGTCGGCGTCGCGCGTCACCCGAAACTGGGCGTAGGTGACGACGCCGCGCCCCGGAAACAGTTCATGCAGATGATCGTGGATCACCGACGACAGCATGACGAATGCGTTGTCCTCGCCACAGACCTCCGAGGGCACCTTGATGATCCGCGGCAGCACCCGCGGCGCCTTGACGATCGCGATGCCGGTTTCCCGGCCGAACGCGTCCTTTCCGGTGAGTTCGATCACGAAGTTGAGGCTCTTGTTGACGACCTGCGGGAACGGATGCGCCGGATCGAGCCCGATCGGCGTCAGCAACGGCCGGACTTCGTGCCGGAAATATCTTGCCGCCCACGCCCTCTCGGCCGGCGTGAATTCGGTGCGGCGTACGAGCCGGACGCCGGCCTTGGCCAGCGCCGGGAGCACGTCGTCGTTGAGCACCCGGTACTGATCGGCTAGCAGCGCTCGCGTCTGATCGCCAACCTGTGCCAGCAGCACGCGCGCCTCGTTCAACGTCAACCCCGGCGGAGCGATCTTCGCGCGGAGTTGCTCCTTGACGCCCGCGATGCGGATCTCGAAAAACTCGTCGAGATTGCTGGCGACGATGCACAGATAGCGCAGCCGCTCGAGCAGCGGCAGGCGAGGGTCCTCGGCCAATGCCAGCACGCGACGGTTGAACGCAAGCAGGGACAGCTCGCGATTGAGCGGTGCGGCATCTGGGGCCATCGTCGGATCGGAACTTGGGGCGAACGCCGGCGCTTCGGCGGGCGGGCGGGCGTGAGAGGCATCCACTAGTACCCCGACCCATAAGTTTGCGTACATGCCGAGAATCGATCCCGCGCGCCGAGCGCGCGAAGCGAACCGCAGCCATAGCTTGGGCTATGGCGAGGATGAGCGACAAAGCGATCGGCGATGCGGGTCGATGCGAACATAGCAAAACTTATGGGTCGGGGTACTATGTCGGCGGTA
>JAAFGU010000012.1 GCA_010365205.1 Aromatoleum sp.
TGCCGGACCGGATCCGCGCCCAACTCGCGCGGTTCGCGCCGCGCGGCACGCTCGTGCGCGGCCGAGCGCAGTGGGTCGGCGCTGCGGACAGTCCGGTCAGCTTCTCGGTGTCGAGCGAGTTCAAGGAGCTCGGGCTCGCCGCACAAGACGCGATGCCCGGCGTGCGCGGCGTCAGCGGAAGTTTCAATGCGACGCAGCTGGGCGGCGATCTGAAGCTCGACGCGCGCAACGCGGTGCTCGAACTGCCGGCCGTTTTCGTCGCGCCGATAGCGGCCGACGTGGTGCGCGGCGCCGCGAGCTGGGAGCGTGTGGACGGGCAGACCGCGGTTCGCATCGAGCGGCTCGAGTTCTCCAACCCGGACGCGGCGGGAACTGCCGCGGTCACCTACCGTACTCGAGCGCAGGGCCCGGGCGATATCGACCTCAACGCGCGGCTGGACCGCGCCAACCCGCAGCGCGCGTGGTACTACCTGCCGAAGCAGGTGCACGAGTCGACCCGCGAATGGTTGCGCACCGGACTTCTCAAGGGCGTGGTCAGCGAAGCGAAGGTGAAGCTCACAGGAGATCTCGCAGCCTTCCCGTTCGCCGACGGCAAGGGCGGTCAGTTTCTGGTGACCGCGAAGACGCGCGACTTTACGCTCGCCTACGCCGATCACTGGCCCGCATTCACCAATCTCGATGCGGACGTGCGATTCGAGGGGGCGCGGCTCACGATCGATGCGGTCCAGGGCCGCGTGTCGGGGGCGCAACTGGGCAAGGTTCGCGCCGAGATCCCGGATCTCCGCGCGACGCCACCGCTGCTGAAGATCGGTGGCGATTTCTCCGGGCCGATGGCCGAATTCGCGCGTTTCATCGACGGCAGCCCGCTCGGCGATTGGACCGGTCATTTCCTCGAGGGTGCACAGGTGACGGGGACCGGCCACCTCGCGTTGAAGCTCGACCTCCTGCTCGACAAGCCCCAGGAGACGAAGGTCGACGGCGAATTGACGATGAGCAATGCCCGGTTGGATCTGCCCGGTGTTCCTCCGGTATCGCAGGTCAACGGCAGGCTCGCCTTTAGCGAACGCGATCTTCGCGCGCGCGATCTCGCCGTCGAAATTTTCGGCGGACAGGCGAAGCTGACGATTGAGCGCACCGACGGGCGCCTCGGCGTCACCGGCGCCGGAACGGCGAATCTCGCGTCCCTGCGCCGCGAGTACCCGATTCCGTATTCGGACAGGGCCTCGGGCACCATCGACTGGACCATCGCGATGAGCGCACGGCCCGACGCGTTGTCGTGGGTGCTCGAGAGCCCGCTCAAGGGGGTCGCTGTCGATTTGCCCGCTCCGCTGGGCAAGAGCGCCGCCGAAACGACTCCGCTGAAGGTCGAGCGGCGGCAGAATCCGGCGCAGCCGGGGGAGGACACGATCGTGGCGACGTACGGAAAGAACGTCGCAGTGGCATTGCACCGCAAGCTGGGCGCGAAAGGCGCCGATGTCGACCGCGCGCTGGTGTCTCTCGGTCGCGCGGCCGAGCGGCCAGACGCGGCGCGGGCCGACCGTTCCGGTTTGTGGGTACGCGCCGAGATGCCTTCACTCAATGCGGACACTTGGCTCGCGCTGCAGCGGCGCGAACCCGCAGCCGCAGCGCGCGCCGCCGGAGACCTCGAGTTCCAAGGTGCCGATCTCGACGTTGGCGTGCTCGAAGCGCTGGGTCGCCGCTTCAACGCGCTGAAGGTTACGGCGCGGCGCGCACAGAGCGACTGGCGGCTCGACCTGCGCGGCCCCGAAATCGCCGGCACCGCCACATGGTCCGCGCCCGACGCGGGCGCAACTAACGGCCGCATCGTCGCTCGCCTGGAACGGTTGGCGGCGCCGGCCGCCGGCGACCTCGCGTTACCCGACGCCGGATCCGAGGCCAAGTCCGAGTCCGCCGTGGCGAATTCGTGGCCGGACATCGACGTTACCGCGGACAGCTTCACGTCGAAGGGACGCGATCTGGGCCGGCTCGAGGTTGTCGCGCAGCCGCGGGGCGCCGAATGGCAAATCGAAAAGCTGGTGCTGGCCAATGAGGGTGGCAGGATCGACGCCAACGGTGCCTGGCGCGCGCTTGGACGGCAGCAGCAGACGAAGCTCGACGTCGTGCTCGACGTGAAAGAGGCCGGCGCATTTCTGACCCGCTTCGGCCTGCCGGACGCCGTGCAGGGCGCCGCGACCAGGATTGAAGGGCAGCTGTCGTGGGCCGGCGCCCCGAGCGATTTCGACTATCCGACGCTGGCCGGTGCGTTCCGCATCAATGCCGGCGCCGGACGCTTCATGAAGGTCGAACCGGGCATCGGAAAGCTGCTCGGTGTGCTGTCGCTGCAGGCGCTCCCGCGCCGGATCACGCTCGATTTCAAGGACATCTTCAGCGAGGGATTCGCGTTCGACCAGGTCACGGGCAATGTGCGCATCCAGAACGGTGTGATGACAACCGACAACCTGAAGCTGACCGGGCCCGCCGCCAAGGTCGACATTGCGGGCGACGCCGATCTCGCGAAGGAAACGCAGCGGTTGTCGGTGAAGGTGCAGCCGGCCCTATCGATGAGCGTTTCGGCCGGCGCGGCACTCCTCTTCCTGGCAAACCCGATTATCGGCGCGGCCGTGGGCGCGGGTTCCCTGCTGGCGCAGAAAGTGCTTCAGGACCCGCTCGAGCAGCTGTTTTCATATCAATACGTGGTGACCGGCGGCTGGTCCGATCCGGTCGTTACCCGTAGCAACCGCGACGGAACCGCGACCGTCGCCAATCCCTCCGCAGAAGACGCCGTGACCCGATGAGCGTTCCCTCCGTACCCTTCCGCGTCGCCGCCGTGCAGGTTGTCGCCGGCGCCGATGTCGCCGCCAATCTCGCCCAGGCCGAGCCGCTGGTTGCGCAGGCCGCTGCGCTCGGCGCGCGCCTGGTCGCACTGCCCGAGTACTTCGGCATTCTCGGCGTGCGAGCCACCGACAAGCTCGCCGTGCGCGAGGCCGATGGCGACGGGCCGCAGCAGGCGTTTTTGGCGCGGCTCGCGCGCACCCACGGCATATGGCTCGTAGGGGGCACCGTTCCTCTTTCCAGCGATGACCCCGCGCGCGTGCGCAGCGCGTGCCTCGTCTACGGCCCGGACGGCGAGCGCGTGGCGCGCTACGACAAAATTCACCTGTTCTCGTTCGCCAGGGGCGACGAGCGCTACGACGAGGGCCGGACGATCGAGCCCGGCTCCGAGTTGGTGACGATGGACCTGCCGTGCGGCCGTGTCGGCCTGTCGATCTGCTACGACCTGCGCTTTCCGGAACTGTACCGGGCGCTGGGCGTGGTCTCGCTGATCCTCGTTCCCGCCGCGTTCACGGCTACGACCGGCGCCGCGCACTGGCACCTGCTGCTCCGCGCGCGCGCCGTCGAGAATCAATGCTACGTACTGGCGCCAGCGCAGGGCGGCGCGCATCCGAACGGTCGCCGGACGTTCGGGCACTCCTTGCTGATCGATCCCTGGGGCCGGGTCGTCGCCGAGCATGCCGAGGGACCGGGCGTAGTCGTCGGCGATGTCGACCCCGCGGTCATCGCCGAAGTACGGACCGAGTTGCCGGCGCTCGCGCACCGAGTACTCGGGCCGCGTGCCTGTGCCGCTTCCCCCGACCTGACCGACCGGTGACGCACGAACTGCCGTTCCGCGATCTGGCGGTGCCTGACGCGAGGCGCCCTTTCGAGGACTTCGGACCGGCTGCCGCAGGTGTGTACGGCGAGGTTCGCTTCGCGCCAGCAGATATCATCGAGTTCGCGTGGCGCTACGATCCGCGGCCCCAGCCCGCAATTCGTGGCGTCGTGTGGTTGAATTTCCTATCGTTTATAGCCCGAACAGCGCCCGGTGCGACCACCCGCCGCCCATGAAAAACAGCATCGGGATCGACAGCATCACGTTCGTGCGGGACGCTAGAAACGCAACCCGGCGCGCCTTGGCCTTCTCGTCATCGGTTGCCGGCTTCATGCCGAGGACCTTCTGCTGATTCGGCCAGATCAGCCCCCACACATTGAGCAGCATGATCGTACCCAGCCACGCACCGATGCCGATCCCGGCCATTCCCTTGGACAGCGTGAATGCGGGCACGAACTGGTTGCCCAGCAGCGCGGCGCCGGCGAGCCAGGTGACCAGCGCCGACCATCGGAAGTAATCGAGCGCGCGCGGCGCAACATGCTTGGTGATGCCGGCGGCGGTGCCGTCCGCCGCAGCGGCCTTGAGCGCGGGGACCTGCACGAAGTTGAAGTAGTAGAGGAGGCCGATCCACATGACGCCGGCCAAAAGATGAAGCCATCTTGCCAGTGCGGGAATGAGTTCCATGGCTATTGCCTTTGTCAGTTGAGTAAACCCTTGACGGCGAGATACAGGATCGCCGTCAGGATCAGGCCGGAGATGATCGTTCCCCAGATCGAGTCAAGCGGATTCTTCATCGTCATCCTCCTGTGAGCGGTCAATCGACCGAATGCGCATAATGGATTCTAGCAAGCATGCGTGGATCAAGCCATCGACGTCGTGCGGCGCATCGCTGCCGTTTGCGCGACCGCGCTCTAGCGCGCGTCGGCGCTTTCGACTCGATCGCGGGGCCGAAGTCCGGAGTACCGTCGCCTCGAGCTCGTACGAAGCGTCGGTGATGGAGCCGAAGGCGCCTCACCGCCGGCCTCTGTGGAGCGCGAGTTCCGCTCTTCCTTGGAGCCCGGGATGGCCGGCCCGCGGTTTTCCGCGTGCGCGTTGTGAACGCTGCGGGCACGACTTACGTCTTCACGCGCCTGCCAGCGCGGCAATGGGCGCTGGCGGTGCCCAAGCGCTGCGGTACTGCCGGTGAGCCGGTTCGGGCTGGACCGACCGCCGGCGCGGTCGCCTCTGGCACCGCCAGGACTGTGACCGCAGTGCGCAAGGGTGAGTCGGGCGCCGGCACGCCGAAACTTACGGTGCCGGCGGACGCACGGTGGTCCAGGGTGGCGATCCGGTCGATCAGTTCCAGGGCGAACGCCGGCTCGGACGCGGCGCGCACCAACAGCAGCGCTTCGGCGCCGAACGTCAATTTGAGATGCGTGGCTGCCTTGTCGAGTTCGTCGTGTTTGCGGGCGACGAGCGCCACCGGGGCCCCATCTCGACGCGCGCGTCGGCCATCTGCAGCGCCAGACCGCTCGAACCGTTCGTGATCAAGGCCGTCCGCCCGGCAAATTCGAACCATTGTTGTCCCATCTGGGGGTCCCTCCACGACGTTCGCATCGATGGGCAGCTCGTGATAAAAGCTAGCACACGGGCACCCGATGGACCTCAACTTCTCCTCCGAGGAACTCACCTTTCGCGACAAGGTCCGCGCGTGGCTGCGCGAACACCTGCCGGGCGAACTGCGCGACAAGGTCGTCCGCCACGCGTCGTTGTCGCATGACGAATTACTGCGCTGGCACCGGATTCTCGCCGACCAGGGCTGGATTGCGCCCGCGTGGCCCGCGGACTGGGGCGGGACCGGGTGGAGCATCGTGCAGCGCTACCTTTTCGAGGAGGAATGCGGCTATGCCGGCGCGCCGCCGCTGATTCCGTTCGGACTGGCGATGTGCGCGCCGGTGCTCCTCAGGTTCGGCACGGACGCGCAGAGGCAGCGTTTTCTTCCGCGCATTTATCGCGGCGACGACTTCTGGTGCCAGGGCTACTCGGAACCGGGGTCGGGTTCGGACCTTGCGTCGCTGCGCACGGCGGCCGTGCGTCGCGGCGACAGCTACATCGTCAACGGCCAGAAGACCTGGACCACGTGGGCGCATATGGCCGACTGGATTTTCTGCCTCGTTCGCACGGATCCGGCAATGGAAAGAAAGCAGGACGGCATCTCGTTCCTGCTGATCGACATGCGGACGCCGGGCATCACCGTGCAGCCGCTGATTCTGATGGACGGCCGGCACGAGGTAAACCAGGTCTTTTTCGACGACGTCGCGGTACCGGTCGAAAATCTGGTGCATGAGGAAGGCAAGGGCTGGACCGTCGCGAAATACCTGCTCGGCCACGAGCGGATGAACAGCGCGCGCATCGGCACCTCGAAGCGCGAGCTGGAAGAGCTCAAGGCGCTGGCGGCGAGGGAATTGAAGGACGGCCGGCCACTGATCGACGATCCGCGTTTTCGCGACAAGCTGTCCCGTGTCGAGATCGAGCTGATGGCCCTGTCGATTACCAACCTGCGGGTTCTCGACCAATTGCGCGACGGACGCGCGCCCGGTGCGGATGTGTCGATGCTGAAGATCAAGGGCACCGAGATCCAGCAGATGCTGACCGAGTTGATGATGCACGCGATCGGGCCGCTCGCGCAGCCGTACAAGCCAATCGGCGACGACGACGAATTCGATCGCTTTGCGGCCGGGCTCGCCCCGCGCTACTGCAGCTATCGCAAGACGACGATATACGCCGGCTCGAACGAGATCCAGCGGAACATCATCGCCAAGCACACGCTCGGGCTTTGACTGGATGCGCGTGCATGCGGAAGACGCGTATATCGAAAGGGGCTCGCACTTCGGGGTGCCGGAGAGGGTAGGAGTGGTGGGTAGCATGAACTTGGACCCCGGCGAAGAGCAGAAATTGCTCGCCGCGTCGATTGCGCGGTTCATCGAGCGCGACTACTCGTTCGCGAAGCGCACGAAGATCGTTGCGTCGGCAGACGGCTACAGCGGCGACGTCTGGACGACGATGGCGGACCTCGGCTTGCTGGGCTTGCCGTTGCCTGCCGAGTTCGGCGGCTTCGGTGGCGGCGCCGTCGAAACAATGTGCGTCATGGACGCGATTGGCGAAGCGCTCATCGTCGAACCTTACCTGGCGACGGTGGGCCTTGGTGCGCAATTCGTTATCCACGCCGGGTCCGTAGCCCAGAAGCAGCGGATACTGCCTGCGATCGGCGACGGCAGGCTGCGTATGGCGTTCGCGCAAACGGAGACCGGCGCGCGCTACAACCTCGCGCATGTCGTCACGCGCGCCCGCAGGCAGGCAGGCGGCGGCTATTCAATCGACGGCAGGAAGCGCGTCGTCCTCCACGGACCTTGCGCCAGCTTGCTGGTAGTTTCTGCGCGCACCAGCGGCGACAACTTGGATCCGGAAGGCATCGGCCTCTTTCTCGTGGACGCGCAGACAACGGGCGTCGCGACGCACGAATACCGCACACTCGATGGACTGCGCGCGGCGGATGTCGTGTTCGACAACGTCCGCATTCCGGCGGATGCTCTTCTTGGCGAAGACCATGCGGGTTTTCGGTTGATCGAGTGCGTTGTCGACTATGCGACGGCGCTCGTGTGCGCGGAAGCGATCGGCGCGCTCAGGTACGCCAACGACGCAACGCTCGACTACCTGAAGACGCGCAAGCAGTTCGGCGTACCTATCGGCGCGTTTCAGGCGCTGCAGCACCGCATGGTGGACATGGTCATCGAATACGAGCAGGCGAAGTCGATGGCCAGCCTCGCGTGCGCCAGCGTCGATGCCGAAGCCGACCCGGCAGCGCGAAGGCGGATGGTCTCCGCGGCAAAGATCCGGATCGCCGATGCCTGCCGTCACGTCAGCCAGGAAGCGATCCAGCTCCATGGCGGCATGGGGATGAGTGACGAAGTCAAGATCAGCCACACCTTCCGCCGACTGACGATGATCGCGCAGCAGTTCGGCGATGCCGATCATCATCTCGAACGCTTCGCGGCGGTTTGACGGAGGCCGCTAGCGGGAGGCGAATCTTCAAACGACTTCGAATAGCCCGGCGGCGCCCATCCCGCCGCCAATGCACATCGTGACGACGACGAATTTGACTCCGCGCCGACGCCCTTCGATCAGCGCATGGCCGGTGAGCCGGGCGCCGGACACGCCGTACGGATGGCCCACTGCAATCGCCCCGCCGTTGACGTTCAGCAACTCGTTCGGAATGCCGAGCTCGTCGCGCGAATAGATCACCTGGACCGCGAACGCCTCGTTCAACTCCCACAACCCGATGTCGCCGATCTTCTTGCCGGTCCGCGCGAGCAGTTTGCGCACCGCAAACACCGGGCCGATCCCCATTTCATCGGGCTCGCAACCGGCAACCGCGAAGCCGCGAAAAATGCCAATCGGCACGAGACCGCGCTTCGCCGCTGCCGCGTCGCTCATCACGACGCAAGCCGCGGCGCCATCGGAAAACTGGCTCGCGTTGCCTGCCGCGATCGTTCCGCCGGGCATCGCAGGTTTGATCTTGGCGACGCCTTCGCAGGTCGTGTCGGGGCGTATGCCTTCGTCGGCAGCCAGCGTCACTTCCTTGGTGAAAATGCGTGACGTTTCCTTGTCCGCGACGCCCATCGTTACGGTGATTGGAACGATTTCGTCGTCGAATTTTCGGGCCGCGACCGCCGCCGCGGCGCGCTGCTGGCTCTGCACCCCGTATTCGTCCTGCGGTTCACGCGGGATGTGATAGCGGCGGGCGACGGTTTCGGCCGTCTCCAGCATCGTCCAGTAGATCTCCGGCTTGTGCCGCACCAGCCACGTCTCGTGGTGCATGTGCTTGTTCAATTCGTTCTGCACGCACGAGAGCGACTCGACGCCGCCGGCGACGATCGCGTCGCCCTCTCCCGTCATGATCCGTTGCGCGGCCCATGCAATGGTCTGCAGCCCGGACGAGCAGAAGCGGTTGACCGTCGCACCCGGCACCGTCACCGGACATCCGGCGCGCAGCGCGATCTGCCGCGCGATATTCCCGCCCGTTGCCCCTTCGGGTAACGCGCAGCCGATGAGGACATCGTCGACTTCTGCCGGATCGAGCTTCGCGCGCGCGATCGCATGCTTGACCGCGTGACCGCCCAGCGTGGCGCCGTGCGTCATGTTGAAGGCGCCGCGCCAGGATTTGGCCAGCGCGGTCCGCGCGGTTGAAACGATGACTGCGTCGATCATGGTGAAACGCTCCGATATAGCTGCGCCGAATCGGACTTCGCCAACCTTGAGGCACGCGCGAGCGCGGCGCCAGGATACCCGTCAGGCAGAAGCCCAACTTCCCCAGCCGCCCCCGATAACCGAGGCCTCCCGGTCACTTGTGGGCTCGGCTTCGGCCCGACCGGTCCGTTGTCAGGGTAGAGCCCGACCTGCAAGCTGACTGGAAACCTGTTCATTGAACGTCCTGCCTTCCTCTGCGAGCTTCGCCAGCAGCGGCGCCGGCTGCCAGAACGCCACGTCGCCGCGCGGATCGCATGCGAACTCCTGCATGCGGCGCACGACGTTGTACAGCCCGAGCATGTCGGCGTAGAACATCGGGCCGCCGCGAAACCGCGGAAATCCGTAACCGGTGAGATAGACGACGTCGATGTCGGACGCGCGCAACGCAATGCCCTCGTCGAGGATCCGCGCCGCTTCGTTGACCAGCGCGAGAATACAGCGATCGACAATCTCGCTGTCGGCGATCGTGCGCGGCGTGCTGCCGATTTCCCGGCGGTAGTCGGCGATCATTGCATCCACGACGGGATCGGCGATGGCATCGCGCCGCCCGGATTCGTAGCGATACCAGCCGGCGCCGGTCTTCTGCCCGAAGCGGCCGCGCTCGCACAGGCGATCGGCGATGTGCGAGTACACGACGTTCGGCTTTTCGACGTAGCGGCGTTGCCGGATGCGCCAGCCGACGTCGTTGCCGGCCAGATCGCTCATGCGGAACGGCCCCATTGCCATCCCGAACTTTTCCAGCGCCTCGTCCACCTCCACCGGGGACGCGCCCCATTCGAGCAGAAACATCGCCTGCCTCAGATAGTGCTCGATCATCCGGTTGCCGATGAAGCCGTCGCACACACCGGCCACCACCGCGGTCTTCCCGATGCGCTTCGCGAGTTGCATCACGGTGACCAGCACGTCGTCGCCCGTCGCGGCACCGCGGACGATCTCCAGCAGTTTCATCACGTTCGCCGGACTGAAAAAATGCAGGCCGACAACGTCCCGCGGCCTGCGGGTCGCGGCCGCGATCCGGTTCACGTCGAGGGTCGACGTATTGGTCGCCAGGATAGCGCCGGGCTTCATCGCGTCGTCGAGCGCCGCGAAGACTTTCTGCTTGATCTCCATGTCTTCGAACACCGCCTCGATGACGAGATCGGCGGTGCGCAGATCGTCGTAGCTCAGCGTCGGGCGCAGCAGCGACATGTTTTGCGCGAGCTTGGCCTGCGTGAGCTTGCCCTTTTTCTTTGAATTTTCGTAGTTATTCCGAATGGTTCCGACGCCCTTTTCCAGCGCCTGCGCGTTCATTTCCAGCAGGACCACCGGCAGGCCCGCATTCAGAAAGTTCATGGCAATGCCGCCACCCATCGTGCCTGCACCGATGACGGCGACGCGCTCGATCCTGCGCGGCGCCGTCGCTTGCGGTATCCCCGGAATCCGCGCTGCCGCCCGTTCGGCGAAAAACGCGTGGCGCAACGCACGCGACTCCGGTGTCTGCATCAACTGCAGGAAGTACTGGCGCTCGACCCTGAGGCCGTCCTCGAACGGCATGCTGACGGCTGCCGCCACCGCGTCGACGCATTTGCACGGCGCGGGGAAGTTCCTGGCGACGCCTCCGAGCGTGCTGCGGGCGAACTGGAAATAGGCTTCGGCACCAGGATAGTCGATTGCGATGTCGCGCAGGCGTTTGCGCGGGCGACTTTCCGCCACGATAGCGCGCGCCAGTCCGAGGGCAGCCTCCAGTAAATCGGCGTCCACGACCGCGTCGAACAACGCGGTTCCGCCCAGTTGCCGCGCCGGCACGCTGGCGCCGGAGACGATCATGTTCAATGCCGTTTCCACGCCCACCGCCCGCGGCAGGCGCTGGGTGCCGCCTGCGCCCGGGAGCAGACCGAGCTTCACCTCGGGCAATGCGATGCTGGCGCTGGATTCCGCGATGCGGTAGTGACAGCCCAACGCAAGTTCCAACCCGCCGCCCATGCAGACGCCGCCGATCGCGGCAACCACCGGCTTGCCGCTTGCCTCGACTATCCGGATGACCGTGTGCAGCGTCGGCTCCGAAGATGCTCCGGTTGTGCCGAATTCGCGAATATCGGCACCGCCGGAGAACATCTTGCCGGCACCGATGATCACGATTGCGGCGCAGGCGGGATCCGCGTTCGCGCGGTCGACACCGGCGACGACGTCGCTGCGGGTCGCATGCCCAAGCCCGTTGACCGGCGGATTGTCGACGGTGATCACCGCGATCGGTCCGTAAAGGTCGTAGCGGGCGCTAATGGCGGTGGCTCCCATCCAGGTGATGATCCGAGTGAAGTTGCCGGTAAAACGACCGTCGTCCCGGCGCAGGCAAGCCGTTCATACTTCGAGCCACTCCCTGCGCACCGCGTGATTGTCGCGCAGTTCCGCTGCGGTGCCCTCGAACACGATACGGCCCTGCCCCATGACGTACAGCCGATGCGATATGGCGAGCGCGATCGTCAGTTTCTGCTCGATCAGCAGGATGGCGATGCCGCGCCCGGCGATCTTCTCCAGCAGACCGCGGACGAGTTCCACCATCATCGGCGCAAGGCCCTCGGTCGGCTCGTCGACCATGATCAGCGCGGGATCTCCCATCAGCGTCCGGCAGATCGTCAGCATCTGCTGCTCGCCGCCGGACAAGACGCCGCCCGGCGCGTCGATTTGGTTGCGCAACACGGGGAACAGCGCGAACATGTCGTCGAGAGACCAGAGTCCCTGTGCCCGGGTCGATTTCATGCCGAGCAGCAGATTTTCGCGCACGGTCAGCGCAGGAAAGATTTCGCGATCCTCCGGGACGTAGCCCAGGCCTCTGCGAGCGATCTCGTGCGGCTTCAATCCGTCGATACGCTCACCGCGGAAGCGGATGGAGCCAACCGACGCCACCTGCCCCATGATTGTCTTCACCGCCGTTGAGCGGCCGGCGCCGTTGCGCCCCAGAAGGCTGACAATCTCGCCCGTGCCGACGCGAAGCGAGATGCCCTGCAAGATATGGCTCTTGCCGTAGTAGGAATGCAGGTCGGCGACCTCAAGCATGCGCCATGCCGAGGTAGGCGATCCGGACGGCTGCGTTGTCGCGAATGCGCGCCGGAGCATCCGTTGCAATGACCTTGCCGTAGACGAGCACCGAAATCCGGTCGGCCAGATCGAACACGACGCTCATGTCATGCTCGACCATGATCAGCGTGCGGCCCTCCGTCAACACGCGGATCAGCGCGACCGCGTGATCGGCTTCGCCGCGGCTCATGCCCGCGGTGGGTTCGTCGAGCAGGAGGACACTCGCGTCGCCCGCGATCGTAATGCCGATTTCGAGTGCGCGCTGCTCGGCGTAGGTGAGCACACCGGCGAGCGTGTCGCGCCGCGCCGTCAAGCCGATCCGTTCCAGCGTACGCTCGGCCACTTCGCGCGCATCGCGCAGCTTGTCGGTGTTCCGCCAGAAGTTGTATCGATACCCTAGCGACCACAGCACGCTGCAGCGAATGTTCTCGAAGACGGTGAGGCGCGGAAAGATGTTGGTGACCTGAAAGCTGCGAGCCAATCCCCGGCGATTGATCGCGAACGGCGACGCGCCCGCGATTTCCGCGCCATTCAACCGTATCGAACCTCGGGTCGGCGCGAAGCGACCGCTGATGAGATTGAACAGCGTCGACTTGCCGGCGCCGTTGGGACCGATGATCGCGTGACGCTCGCCCCGCGCTATGTCCAGCGAGACGCCACGAATGATCGGCGTCACGCCAAAGCGCAATTCGACGTTTTCGAGTTGCAATGCGTCTTTCGCCATCATCGCAGGACCGCTTCGGCGCTGGCACGATTCCACGCCGCCGCGACCAGGCGCCATGTCGCGCGAAAGCCGCCAAAGCCCGTGACGAGCATCGTGGCGGCGACGATCCACGGCCATGGCGAGGCGGCATCGACCGTCGTCCACAGCAGCCGTATTTTTGTCCCGAGTTCCGGTTGCGTCGCGAGGCGGTAGCTCATCTCGATCAGGACCACGGCGCCGACCGCCATGATCGTCGCCGGCGCCAGCGCGATCGCGTAAGCCGCGAGCACGGCGGGAAATGCGCGCGTTCGGACGATGGCTCGATGCATCAGGATGAGGCCGGCAAGCCCCGCCGGTGCATACAGGACGACGACGATGAAAAACAGGCCCAGGTACAGGAGCCACGCCGACGTATGGCTGCTCAGGCCGGTTTGCAGCCAGGTGAGCGTGATCGCGCCGAGCACGGGCCCGACGAAATGGCCGGCGCCACCAATGTAGGCCATGATCAGCACGGTGCCCGAGCGTTGCGCGCTTACGGCATCCGCCGAAACGATTTCGTAGTTGATCGCATGCAGTCCGCCGGCGAGGCCCGCGAACATTCCGGCAACCGCGAAAGCGATGAAACGCACGCGGCGCGTGCTGTAGCCGATGAACTCCGCGCGCTCCGGATTGTCGCGCACCGCGCTGCATATGCGGCCGACCGGAGTGCGCGCGAACGCATGCATGAGCACGGCCGCAATCATCGCCCACGTCGCAATCGCGTAGTAAACCTCGAGCTGCGAAGCGAAATTCAGCCCGAAAAGCGCCGGCGCACGCGTGCGGCTGGCCGTAATGCCTTCCTCGCCGCCGAAGATGCCGGGCAGCATGAATGTTGCGGCGTAGACGAGTTCGCCGACGCCGAGCGTGATCAACGCGAAAATCGTTCCGGCCTTCTTCGTCGTGACCGCGCCCAGTACGGCTCCGAAAAGCAGCCCGCCCGCCGCGCCGGCGAGCGGGACCAGGAAGACGGGCACCGGCAGACCATGATTGATCGCGCGCATGAAATGGATCGCGGCGTAGCCGCCAAGGCCGAAATACACTGCGTGACCGAACGACAGCAATCCCGTCTGTCCGAAGAGAACGTTGAAGGAAAGCGCGAATACCGCGGCGATACCCATCTGACTCAGCAGCGAGCGGCCATAGTCCGAATGGAGGCCCGGCACGTGGGGAAGGATCAGCAGCAGCGCGGCGGTTGCCAGCCAGAACCCATTCCGTGATGCCCATGCCGCCGGCCCGCCTGCGAACGCGGGCCGCCGTCCCGCGATGATCGATTCCGTCATACGTCGCGCGTCCCGAGCAGTCCGCGCGGGCGCACGATGAGCACCAGGACGAGCAGCACGTAAGGAACGATGGGTGCGGCGGTCGCGACCTTGATCGAACAGAGTTCGTAGAATGGCGATGCGCGCGTCAACGCGACCCCGAGCATCCGCAACATATCGAGCGGCGAATAGTCGATCGCCACGGCAAAGGTCTGCAGGATGCCGATCAGCATCGAGGCGATCAGCGCGCCGGACAGCGAGCCCAGGCCGCCAACGACAACGACGACGAAAACGATGGGCCCCATCACGTGAGCGAGCGTCGGTTGCGTCAGCAGCATCAAGCCACCGATCACTCCAGCAAGCCCCGCCAATGCGCTGCCGATAGCAAAGACCAGCACGAACACGCCCGGCACATCGTGACCGAGCGCGCTCACCATCTGCGGGTGCGTCAACGCCGCCTGGATGACAAGGCCAAGCCGCGTTTTTTTGAGGGCAAGATACAAAAAGACGAACATGGTGACCGAAATCGCCATCATCAGCCCCTTGTATGCGGGGAACGTGCTGCCGAAAACCTGGAACAGCGGAAAATCGATGACGGCCGGAATCGCGTTCCCGACCGCGTTACGGCCCCAGATCATCGTGACCATTTCCTCGATCACGTACGCAAGGCCGAAAGTGAACAGGATCTCGGCGACGTGTCCGCTCCGGTGGACGCGGCGCAGGCCGTAGCGCTCGATCGCGGCGCCCGCCAACCCGCACAGCAGCGGCGCGATCACGAGTGCGGGCCAAAAGCCGACCCAGCGGCCGAACTGATACGAAAAATACGCGCCGAGCATGAACACGCTTGCATGCGCGAAGTTGAGGACGCCCATCATGCTGAAAATCAGCGTCAGGCCACTCGTAAGCATGAACAGCAGCAGTCCGTAGACAACGCCGTTCAGAAGCGAGACGGTCGCGAGTTCGAGCACCTTGTACGCCGCCTCGATTTCATCGTCCCCGCGGGAGCGGGAACCGTTTTTCGCGCAACGCTGAATTCCCGCACCTGCGGGAATGACAAACCGGGCGCTGCAACCTCAGCGCGGTCGCTCCATCTTGCACGACGTCGGGAGCGACGTCGCCTTTCCCTCGATCTTCGCGTCGGTCCTCCAGCCGAGGCCGGTTTCTTCGCTGTCGTACTTCACGTTCTTCGACAACGTCGAGACGTAGAGCGGTTGCAGGATCTGGTGATTGTCCGCACGCATTTCGACCTCCCCGAGCGCCGTCGAAAGCTTCATGCCTTCGAGCGCCTTCGCGATCTTCACCGGGTCGTTCGACTGCGCTTTCCTTGCAGCCGCGGCGAACATCTCCCACATCGTCTTGGCGCGCCAGTACGCGTACTCGTTCTCCTTGCCGGGGAAGCGCTTGCCGAAAGCCGCGACCGAAGCGTCGAGCTCCGGGGCGGCGTTGCGATGCCATTCCGACACCTGTATCAACGTGTCGACGCCGGCCTCGCCGATCGTCGTCACCGCCCCGGGGGCGCCGCCGTAGTACGTTTCCCACACCACCTTCAGGCCGGCGTCCTTGCCCGCCTTGATGAGGAGCACCATGTCGTTGCTCCAGTTGCCGGTGATGACGGCGTCCGCGCCGGAAGCCTTGATCTTCGCGACGTAGGGCGAGAAGTCGTTCACTTTCTGCAACGGGTGCAATTCGTCACCGACGATCTTGATGTCGGCGCGCTTCTCCGCCAGCATCTTGTTCGCAGCCGCGGCCACCGCCTTGCCGAACGAGTAATCCTGGTTGATCAGGTACACCCGCTTGATCTTCGAATCCTTCGCGATCACGTCGGTCATCGCTGCCATTTTCATATCGGCGTCGGCGTCGAAGCGGAAATGCCAGAAATTGCATTTTTCGTTGGTCAGCGCGGGATCGACGGCGGCGTAGTTCAGGAAGATCACTTCCTTCCCGGGATTGCGCTCGTTGTGCTTCTGCACGGCCTCCGTGATGGCCAGGGCGACGGAACTGCCGTTCCCCTGCACGATGAAACGGGCACCTTCATCGACCGCTTTCTTGAGTTGGATCAGTGATTCCTGCGGATTGACCTTGTTGTCGAACGACAACAGTTCGAGCTTTTCGCCGTTCAGCCCGCCTGCCGCGTTGATTGTGTCGATGTAGAACTGGTGCGTTTTCTGCGCCAGAATGCCGGTGCTTGCGCCGCCACCGGAAAGGGGATCGATGAACGCAATCTTGACGTCTGCAGCCGCGGATCCGGCGAGGAGTGCGACGGTGAAGCCCAGTCCTGCGATGCTGCGCGTGCGTCCTCCGCTCATGTCGCCTCCTCGTATCGTGGTGATCCCGCGCGCCGGGCGCTGCCGGTCCCGGTTGTTCGCAACGCGGATGCTAACGGTCCGGGTCGCGCGTTACAAGCGCGCAGATGCCGATGTCGCAGTGCAACATACGAATCGGTCAGAATGACCCCGGGAGGAGACGCATGCTTGGACTGATGATGCACTGGCCGTTGATGATTTCGTCGCTGATCCGCCATGCGGATCGAAATCACGGCGAGACCGAGATCGTGTCGCGCACGGTCGAAGGGCCGATCCACCGCTACACCTATCGTGACGCCCACGCGCGGTCGCGGCAACTCGTCAACGCACTCCGGCGGCAGGGCGTCGCGCCGGGCGAGCGCGTCGGCACCCTCGCGTGGAATGGCCACCGCCATTTCGAGCTCTACTACGCCGTTTCCGGCATGGGCGCGATCGTGCACACGATCAACCCGCGCCTCTTCCTCGAGCAGCTCACCTATATCATCGAGCATGCCGGCGATCGATTGGTCTTCTTCGACCTGAGCTTCGTCCCACTGGTCGAAAAGCTCGCGCCGCTGTGCCCGGGCGTCACCACCTGGATCGCCATGACCGACCGCGCCAACATGCCGCAGTCGCCGCTGCCGCATCTGATTTGCTACGAAGACCTGCTCGCCGCAGAAGGCGACGACTTCGAGTGGCCGGAGTTCGACGAGAACACGGCGGCGGGGCTCTGCTACACCTCGGGAACGACGGGCCATCCCAAGGGTGTGCTCTTCAGCCACCGCTCAACGGTGCTGCACGCGATGGCCGTATGCCTGCCCGACGCCAAAGGCTATTCGGCACAAAGCGTTGTGCTGCCGATCGTGCCGATGTTCCACGTCAACGCCTGGGGCATCCCCTACGCCGCGCCGCTGGTCGGCGCCAAACTCGTGTTGCCGGGCGCCGGCCTCGATGGCAAGAACCTCTACGAACTGTTCGAAAGCGAAGGCGTCGAGACATCCGCCGGCGTGCCGACCGTGTGGCTCGGCCTTATCCAGTACATGAAGGAGAACAATCTGCGTTTCTCGACGCTGAAAAGCACGACGATCGGAGGGTCGGCGTGTCCGCCGGCGATGATGAAGACATTGCGCGACGATTTCGGCGTGCGCGTCCAGCACGGCTGGGGGATGACGGAAATGAGTCCGGTCGGCACGATCTGCAGCCCGAAGGCGAAGCACCGCGATCTTTCAATGGACGAACGGCTGGCGCTTTCACTCAAGCAGGGACGACCACTTTTCGGCGTCGAAATGAAAAACGTCGGCGCGGACGGAGTAGATCTGCCGCGCGACGGCATCGCCGCCGGCGACGTAATGGTCAGGGGCCCGTGGGTTCTGCGCGACTACTTCCGGGGCGACGGAGGCAACCCTCTGAGCGCCGACGGGTGGTTCCCGACCGGCGACGTCGGGACGATCGACTCCGACGGCTATCTGCAGATCACCGACCGGTCGAAGGACGTGATCAAGTCGGGCGGTGAGTGGATCAGCTCGATCGAGCTCGAGAACATCGCGGTCAGCCATCCGGCGGTTTTCGAAGCCGCGGTCATCGGCGTATTCCATCCGAAATGGGGCGAACGTCCGCTGCTCCTGGTGGTCAGGAAGGAAGGTGCTACGGTCACTCGCGACGAGATGCTGAAGTTCTACGAAGGCAAGATCGCGAAGTGGTCGGTGCCAGACGACGTCGTATTCGTCGAGGAGTTGCCGCACACGGCCACCGGCAAACTGTCGAAGAAGACGCTGCGGGAGAAATTCAAGGAGCACCGGCTGCCGACGGCATGAGCTGACGTCATTGACGGATAATCACAGAAGAACGCCGGTCGTTCACCTGCCGCGCAGCAGGATCAGCACCGCACCGCCTCCGCCCGAATTCGGTGGGGCTTCGGAATACGCGAGCACGTCATTCCAGCGCGAGAGCCACGTCCGGACCTTGCCTTTGAGCACCGGCTCCCGGTTCGGCGACGTGAGCCCCTTGCCGTGAATCACGCGGACGCAGCGCGCGCCGCGTTGCCGCGACTCCTCGAGGAAATCGGCCAGCGCGTCGTGCGCCTCGACGGTCGTATGGCCGTGGAGGTCGAGTTCGCCCTGCACCGACCAATGACCGCGCCGCAGTTTCGCAAGCACGTCGCTGCCGATGCCGTGGCGCAGGAAGGTCTGCCCCGCCTCGTGCTCCTGACCGATCTCCCACGTATCGGGCGCCTGCTCGGTGGCGTACTTCGACGCTTCGAGCGCTTCGCGGTCGTCGGCAATCCGCTGCTGTGGAATCGGCGCCGGTCCCGGCGCGGAAAGCTTGGCGCGCTTGGGCGGAGGCAGCCGCCGGACGTCGGCATAGGCGCGCGCCAGGTCGACGTCGCCGTCGGCATGCTGGCTGGCCGCCAAGGCCCGATCAGGTGATGCGGCTGGCGCGCGTACCTGAACCGCCGGGCGTACCTGAACCGCCGGGCGTACCGGAACCGCCGGGCGTACCGGAACCGCCGGGCGTATCGGAACCGCCGGGCGTATCGGAACCGCCGGGCGTACCGGAACC
>JAAFGU010000339.1 GCA_010365205.1 Aromatoleum sp.
GCGCCGCAGCGCGGGCGAGGCCAGCGCCACGCCGGCGATGGCGGCGGCGGCGAGCCCTGCGTAGACGCTCCAGCGCAGCAGCGCGAACCCGATAGGGTAGTCCCACCATCCCAGGCGGACGCCCGGCCCCGACAGAAGCATCAACGCAACGGCGATCGCCGCCGGCAACAGGAGCCAACGCTGGAGTCGTAACATGCGATACGGTGATTTTCGGGGGCGGGGGGGCGGGACGCTGCCAAAACGGAGGCCAAACTGTACTACGGTCGCGCCGCGCATTCGCTGACGTAAACTGTGCGCCCGCAATCGAAAATGAGAGAAGGGGAGCGCGCATGCCGTTTTTCGACCGCAGGCGAGGGGGTTCGGCGCCAGCATCGAGGTCCGCGTGCGTCGGCGCTAGCCTGTTCGCCGCCATCGTCGGGAGCCTCGGGTGCGTCGGTCACGTCTGGGCGGCACCGCTCGCGTCAGTCGAACAGCGAACGGCGGCATACTTCGAGCGTATCCGCGCAGATCCGAATTTGCTGCTGCCCTTTGTGCGGCAGATGCCCAAGGGCGGCGACCTGCACAACCATGCGTCAGGCGCGATCTACGCCGAGTCTTATATCCGCTGGGCGACCAGCGACGGCCTGTGCGTGGACGAGAAGTCGCTGGCGCTGAGCCCGGCGCCCTGCGACGCGGGCCGGCCCGAACTCAAGTCGGCGCTCACGCGCGACGGCGGCCTGCACGATCGTCTTGTCGATGCGTGGTCGATGCGCAATCGTGCAAAGTCGCCGGAAAACGGCCACGACCTTTTCTTCGACACGTTTGGCAAATTCGGCGCGGCGTCTCGCGTGCGCGGCGGCGACGTGCTGGCCGAGATCGTGTCGCGCGCGGCGGCGTCGAATCTCCAGTACGTCGAATTGATGCTCAATCCCGACTCCGGCGGCGCGATGCAGGCGGGCAGGCGCACCGGATGGAACGATGACCTGCGTGCACTTCGTGAATCGTTGCTCACGCCGGCGGACGTCCCCGACGGCGCTCCGCGCGGCCTGCGTGAAGTCGTCGCGCGGTCGCGCGTCTGGCTCGACGAGAGCGAGGCGCGCAAGCGCGCGCTGCTGGGTTGCTCGACGGCGCGCCCGGATCCGGGCTGCAACGTCGCTGTCCGCTACCTGTACCAGGTATTGCGCGCGCTGCCGCCGGCCGAGGTCTACGCGCAGATGGTGTTCGCGTTCGAGCTGGCGGCGGCCGATTCGCGGGCCGTTGGCGTGAATCTGGTGCAGCCGGAGGACGATCCGGCGGCGCTTGCCAACTTCCGGCTGCACATGCGGATGCTCGATTACCTGCACACGGTCTACCCGGCCGTCGGGATCAGTCTGCACGCGGGCGAACTGGCACCCGGTCTGGTGCCGCCGGAAGAGCTGCGCTTCCACATTCGCGAATCGGTGGTCACCGGGCATGCGACACGCATCGGTCATGGGGTCGACGTCATGCACGAGGACGACCCTTTCGGATTGCTGCGCGACCTGGCGCGCCGAAACGTGCTGGTCGAAATCTGTCTGACCAGCAACGACACCATTCTCGGCGTTCGCGGGCGAGGACATCCGCTGAAGACCTATCTTCGTTTCGGGGTTCCGGTCGCGCTCGCCACCGACGACGAGGGCGTGTCGCGTTCGGACATCACCGTCGAATATGTGCGCGCCGTCGAGGATCAGGGCCTGTCGTATCGGCAACTCAAGCAAATGGCCCGGGCGAGTCTCGAGCATGCGTTCGTCGAAGGGCGGGGCCTCTGGACGGGCCCGCGGGGCACGGTCCGCGTGCCGCCGTGCGCGCGGAGCATCTCCGGCAGCATGACGCGCAGCGCTTCGTGCCGGACGTACCTCGAGGACAACGAGAAGGCACGGCTGCAGATGGCGCTGGAGGAAGCGTTCGCCGACTTCGAGGCGACGATCGCGCGCGAGGCTGCCTCCGGCGCGCGGTGAGGCGGATGACGCCGGGGTGAGTCGAACCCAGGCGGCGCCGACCCGCCCGCCGCGGTCTTCGATATCGAACCTGGAGCGGGGCCATCGCCGCGGCGTCAGCCGCGCTGCGCCGCCTCCAGTATTTCGCGCGTCGCACGCAATCCTGATTCCAGCGCGCCCTGCATCCACGAATGCGTCAGCGACGCATGCTCGCCGGCAAAGTACAGACGCCCCTCCGGTGCCACGATGTCACGGTGCAGCGCGGTATGGTCGCCCGGGCTGAACAACGTGAAGGCGCCGCTGCTCCACGGATGGTTGTCCCAGCTCCAGCTCGCGGTCCGGCGGATGATGCCCGGCTGGCGCAGTTGCGGGTGGATGCGCGCCAGGTGCCGCAACACGACCTCCGCGCGGTCCTTGTGCGCGAGGCTCGCCAGCCGGCGCGCGATCTGCCCCCAGGTGTACGAGGCGAGCATCACGCCGGCGCCCGCCGAGACGCGCGGGTCCTTCGCCTCGGCGTTGTCGGACGGATAGTAGGTCGACGCGATTGGCAGGTCGGTGAAGCTGCCGCCGCCGTAGATGCCGTCGTCGGTTTCCCAGAAGCGCCGGTTCGTCACCGCCAGCACCTTGGTCGAAGAGTCATAGGTGAGCTCGCGGATCGCCCGCCATTTGGCGCCGGACAACTGCGGCTCGACCGTCACGCGGGTGAGCACTGGGCACGGCAGCGTGCACAGCAGGTAATCGCCCTCGACGCGCTTTTCGACGCCGCGCTCGCGATAGACGGCGCCGGCGCGTCCGCGCTCACCCGATTGCGTGATGCGGATCACTTCGCAGCCCATGCGCGGTTTCGCCTTCAGCCGAGCCGCGAACGCCGAAGCGAGCGTGTCGGTGCCGCCGGCGATTTCGTCGAAACCGAGCGACCAGACCTCGAGCAATTCCTCGCGCAGCGTTTCGGTCGCGGCGAACGGAAGCAGGGTTTCGGAGCCGCCGGTCACCGCCAGGTACTCGATGGCCTCTTCGGACAACCCGGCCGCCTGGCATAGCTGCTTCAACGACTGCTGGTCGAGCGCGCGCACCCGGGGGGTGACCAGCACGTCGGCGCTCAAGTCCGCCTTTTCGGCGTCGCCCAGGCCCGCGACCGCCTTGCCGATGGAATCGGCCCACAGATCGTCGGGCGACTTGTCCTTCTCGTCGTCGCGCAAGGCGTAGAGGCGCCCCAGTTCCTTGACGTCCCCGAGCCGCCGCTTTTCGCCGCGGACGTAGCACCAAGCCTGCGGATTGCCCATCACGAACTTGCGCAAAGGCAGGCCGAATTCGCCCACATAGCGGCGCGTCAGCGCGTGCCGCGTCGGAATCCGCATCGCGCCTGCCTCGCCATGAAGGCCGTC
>JAAFGU010000340.1 GCA_010365205.1 Aromatoleum sp.
GCGGCGGGTGAGCGGACGCGTTTCCACGCACCGCGCTTTCCTGCTACGCTCGCAGGCCGCACTCCCACAAGTCATTTTCGCATTCCCCATGCCCGTCGATTATCTGCAGAAGATCCTCACCGCCAGGGTCTACGACGTCGCGATCGAGTCGCCGCTCGATCTCGCGCCGACGCTGTCGCGAAGGCTCGGCAACCGCGTGCTGCTCAAACGCGAGGACCAGCAGCCGGTGTTCTCGTTCAAGCTGCGCGGTGCCTACAACAAGATGGCGCAGCTCTCCGCCGCGGAACGCGCGCGCGGCGTCATCGCCGCTTCTGCCGGCAACCACGCGCAGGGCGTCGCGCTTGCGGCGCAGAAGCTCGGCTGCAAGGCGACGATCGTGATGCCGGTGACGACGCCGCACATCAAGATCGCGGCGGTCGAAGCCCGCGGAGCGACGGTCGTGCTGCACGGAGACTCCTACAGCGACGCGTACGAACACGCGCTGGATCTGCAAAAGAAGATGCGCGCGACTTTCGTCCACCCCTACGACGACCCTGACGTGATCGCGGGACAGGGCACCATCGGAATGGAGATATTGCGCCAGTGCCAGGGACCGATCGACGCGATCTTCGTCGCCATCGGCGGCGGCGGCCTCATCGGCGGCATCGCCGCGTACGTCAAGCGCGTGCGGCCGGACATCCGGATCATCGGAGTGCAGCCCGAGGACTCCGACGCCATGGCGCGTTCGCTCGCGGCCGGCCGCCGCGTGAAGCTGTCGCACGTCGGCCTGTTCGCCGACGGCGTGGCGGTCAAGCAGGTCGGCAAGGAGACGTTCCGGCTCGCGCGGCAATACGTCGACGAAATCGTTCTGGTCGATACCGATGCGATCTGCGCGGCGCTGAAGGACGTGTTCGAGGATACGCGATCGATTCTTGAGCCTGCGGGCGCGCTGGCAATCGCCGGCGTGAAGGCCTGGGTCGAGCGTCACCGGCCGCATGACCGCACGTTCATCGCGATCGCCTGCGGCGCCAACATGAATTTCGACCGCCTGCGCTTCGTCGCGGAGCGGGCGGAACTGGGCGAGAAGCGCGAGGCGATCATCGCCGTGACGATTCCCGAGCGTCCCGGCAGCTTCCGCGAGTTCTGCTCGCTGCTCGGCAAGCGTTCGGTCACCGAATTCAACTACCGGTACGCGGACCCGGACGAGGCGCACCTCTTTGTGGGGATCGAGGTCGCCGACCGTGACGAGACCGAGCGTCTGCTCGCCGAGCTGAAGAGCCGCAACATCGACGCGTACGATCTGTCCGACAACGAAATGGCCAAGCTCCACGTCCGCCATCTGGTTGGCGGCCACGCGCCGGCGGCGCGGCATGAAATCCTCTATCGGTTCGAATTCCCGGAACGTCCCGGCGCGCTGATGAAGTTCCTGAACAGCATGAGCCGGGGCTGGAACATCAGCCTGTTCCACTATCGCAACCACGGCGCCGACTACGGGCGCGTACTGGTGGGGATGCAGGTTCCGCCGGAGGACAAGACTGAATTCCGGGGCTTTCTGGCGCGACTGGGGTACGACTGCGTCGACGAGACGATGAACCCCGCTTACCGGATGTTTCTCGGCCGCTAGTTGTGCTGTCCCGCAGGTGCTGACGATAGAGGAGCGGCCGAGCGTCGGTCTAAAGCAAGGCGTGCGGCCGCGCGTCGAAGCATGGCGGTCGCTCATTTTGGTATGTGATCGCCGCGAACTATCATCTGACTCGGCACGCTGGGCTGCCGCCGGCAGTCGCGGTGCCGGTCCCGAACGATCGCGGCAATCTTCGCCCGGCGAGAGGCGCGCATTGCCGGCGCGAAGGGCCGACGGCCCCGGGCATTGAGTGCCGTTGCGCGGCAGGATCGGCCCGGGGAAAGTTGTCGCGTTGTTGCAAAACGCGCGGATTGGCCCGCCAATGCGGATTCCGGCAAGGTTTATGCTCTAGTCAGTTCGCCTTGGGCGTGGCAAACTTGGCCCGGACCCGAAGGGGCTGCGGCAGGAACCGTCGTTGTGGACAGCGAAAAGGAGAATAGGTTGTCGGACCAGAATCCGTTGTCGGGCGTCAAGGTGATGGTGATTGACGACTCGAACACCATTCGCCGCAGCGCGGAGATCTTCCTGCTGCAGGCCGGCTGCAAGGTGATTCTGGCCGAGGACGGCTTCGACGCGCTGGCCAAAATCGCCGACCACCAGCCGCAGCTGATCTTCGTCGACATCATGATGCCGCGCCTCGACGGCTACCAGACCTGCGCCCTGATCAAAAAAAACGCGAAATTCCAGACGACGCCGGTAATCATGCTGTCGTCGAAGGACGGCCTCTTCGACCGCGCCCGCGGTCGCATGGTGGGGTCCGATCAATATCTGACCAAGCCGTTCACCAAGGAAAGCCTTCTGAAGACCGTGGCCACGCACGTGCACCGCGCTGCGGCGGCGTGACCAACGTCGGCGACGCCTCTTGGCGGCCGCGCCGCTTCCGGGGTGGGCGATTGAGAGAGACAGGGTAGGAACCATGGCCATCAAGCGAATTCTGATCGTCGATGACTCGCCGACCGAGCGGCATGTGCTGAACGACATGCTGACGAAGGCCGGTTACGAGGTCGTTGCCAGCGACAACGGCGAGGACGCGATCCTCAAGGCGAAGCACATCAAGCCCGATCTGATCCTGATGGACGTCGTGATGCCCGGCCTCAACGGCTTTCAGGCGACCCGCGCGATCAGCCGGGACGCGGATACCCGCAATATCCCGATCATTCTGTGCACGTCGAAGAGCCAGGAAACCGACAAGATCTGGGGCATGCGCCAGGGAGCCCGCGACTACGTCGTGAAGCCGATCGTTCGCGACGAATTGCTGGCCAAGATCGCGGCGCTCGGCTGAACGCCGCTACCAAGAGCCGCGATGGCCCGCGCCGCCAAACTTGACCTCCGCCGGTTCCAGCAGGACCTTGCGATCCGCCTCGCCAGCAAGACGGCGGCGCAGGTCGAGTCGTCGCGGCTGGGGCTCGCCTGTGCGGGTGAGCAGTGGCTGATCCGGCTGGCCGACGCGGGCGAAGTGATCGCGCTACCGCCGTACGCCGTCGTGCCGCTGACCAAGCGGTGGTTTCTCGGAGTGGCGAACCTTCGCGGCAACCTGTACAGCGTCATCGACCTCGCCGGTTTTCTCGGCCGGGATACCGCCGCCCCGCACGGCACTGGCGGTCAGGCGCGGATGGTCGTGTTCGGGCCGCGCACCGGCGACCTCAAGGCCGGCGTCGTCGTGCAGCGCGTGCTCGGCCTGCGCAACCTGTCCGAGCTCGCGCCCGCGGCGCCGCC
>JAAFGU010000341.1 GCA_010365205.1 Aromatoleum sp.
CCGGACCGCCGGCTCGCAGGCGGCCAGTTCGGCGCGGCCCGCGATGAACCGCATCAGATCCTCCAGCGTCGCGATGGTAATCACCGGAATCCCGAACGTCTCCTGCACTTCCTGCACGGCGGACCGGTCGCCCTGCCCGCGCTCCATCCTGTCCAACGCGATCAGTACGCCGGCGGGCTTGGCACCGTGCGCCCGGATCATCTCCACCGACTCCCGCACCGATGTTCCCGCCGTGATCACGTCGTCGATGATCAGCACCCGCCCCTTGAGCGGCGCGCCGACGATGACGCCGCCTTCGCCGTGGTCCTTGGCCTCTTTGCGGTTGTAACTGAACGGCAGATTGTGACCAATTTCGGCAAGTGCAATGGACGCCGCGGCCGCAAGGGTGATCCCCTTGTACGCCGGTCCGTAAAGCTGGTCGCACGCAACACCCGCAGCCTGCCAGGCCTGCGCATAGAATCGGCCGAGCTGGCGCAGGCTGGCGCCATCATTGAACAAGCCCGCGTTAAAAAAATAAGGAGTCTTGCGCCCCGCTTTGGTGATGAATTCCCCAAATCGAAGCACGTCACGTGCCAAGGCGAACGCGAGGAAATCCTGGCGAAAATCGGTCATCGGGAGGTCGAGCAGCAGCCCTTTTCGTGATTATAACCGTGCGTCCCCACGTGCCCCGCGGCAGCCCCGCGAAAGCGTCCGGCCCGAATTCGCCCGATTTGTCCGACCCGCCCGTGTAAACTCGCGCCTTCCCGGAATCCGCCACGCGCCGCGGCGCGTCTTCGCCCCGTGCGGGTCATCACTCTCAATGTCAACGGCATTCGTTCCGCCGAGCGCAAGGGCTTCGCGCGCTGGCTCGCGCGTGCAGAACCCTGGGACATCGTCTGCCTTCAGGAGATCAAGGCGACGCATGACGACATCCCGCGATCGCTCGCCGCCCCGCGCAAAGCGTCCGCCGCCTTCTTCCCGGCCGAGAAAAAAGGCTACGCCGGCGTCGGCCTCTACGCCAAGGCGCCCCATCGGGTCGCGAACGGCTTCGGCATCCCCGAATTCGATGCGGAGGGCCGCTACCTCGAGGCGCATTTCGACGCGCTCACCGTGATCAGCCTGTACCTGCCGTCGGGGTCGAGCGGACCGCACCGGCAGGCGTCGAAATTCCGGTTTCTCGAGGCGTTCCTGCCTCATCTCGCGGCAATGCGGCGCGCGCGACGGGAGATCATCCTCTGCGGCGACTGGAACATCGCGCACCAGCCGATCGATCTGAAGAACTGGCGCAGCAACCAGAAGAACTCCGGTTTCCTGCCCGAGGAGCGCGCGTGGCTGACGCGCGTGTTCGACGATCTTGGTTTCGTCGACGTGTTCCGCCGCATCGATCCGCGGCCCGAGCAGTACACGTGGTGGTCGAACCGCGGCCAGGCGTGGGCGAACAACGTCGGCTGGCGGATCGACTACCAGATCGCGACACCGGGAATCGCCGCAAAGGCGCATGCGGCGCAGATCTACACCAATCGCCGCTTCAGCGACCACGCGCCGCTGATCATCGATTACGACTATGAACTGCGCTGAACGATCCGGCCGGCGGGAGAGCAAGCACGCGCGGTCGCGCCGCTCGCGCCGCCGGTGCCGACCGCATCGGCAATTGCCCTCGCGCGCAGCCGAAGTCCGCTTCCGGCGTCCATGCTGCGCCTGACGAGCCTCACGCTCGCGCGCGGCGCGAAACGCCTCTTGGTCGGCGCCAACCTGACCGTTCACGACGGGCACAAGGTCGGCCTGGTCGGACCGAACGGCTCGGGCAAGTCGAGCGTGTTCGCGCTGCTGCTGGGCGAACTGCACCAGGACGCCGGCGACATCGACCTGCCGACGGTGTGGACGATCGCGCACGTCGCGCAGGAAACGCTCGCCGTGGACACGCCGGCGATCGACTTCGTCCTCGACGGCGACCACGAGTTGCGCGAGGTCGAGCGCGCGCTCCGCTCGACCGAGGCCGCCGCGGCGGCGGACCCCGATCGCGCCGGGGCAATGCTGGCAGACCTCCATCATCGCTTCGAGGCGATCGGTGGCTACGCGGCGCGCGCCCGCGCGGCCACGCTGTTGGCCGGGCTGGGGTTCGCCGACGCGAGGCACGAAGAGCCGGTCGCAAGCTTTTCCGGCGGCTGGCGGATGCGCCTCAACCTCGCGCAGGCGCTGATGTGCCGATCCGACCTGCTGCTGCTCGACGAACCGACCAATCACCTCGATCTGGACGCCGTGCTGTGGCTCGAGGACTGGCTCGGCCGCTACCTCGGCACGCTGATCCTGATCACGCACGACCGCGACTTTCTCGACGGCGTCGTCAACACCATCGTCCACATCGACGGCCAGAAGCTGAAAAGCTATACCGGCAATTATTCGCAGTTCGAGCGCGAGCGGGCGCTGCAATTCGCGCTGCAGCAGGCGAGCTATGCCAAGCAGCAGCGGCAGATCGCGCATCTGCAGGCCTTCGTCGACCGCTTCCGCGCGAAGGCGACCAAGGCGAAGCAGGCGCAGAGCCGGATCAAGGCGCTCGAACGGATGGAGCGCATCGCCGCGGCGCACGTCGACAGCCCCTTCGAGTTCTCGTTCGCGCCGGTCGGTGTGGCGGCGCGGCAGCTGGTGCGGCTCGAGCACGCCACGCTCGGCTACGCCGACGCGCCGCCGATCCTGGCCCATCTGGATTGGAACCTCCTGTCCGACGACCGCATCGGCCTGCTCGGCCCGAACGGCGCGGGCAAGTCGACGCTGCTGAAGGCAATCGCCGGCACGCTGGCCCCACGCGCCGGCGAGCGGCTGGTCGCGCAGGGCCTGAAGATCGGTTACTTCGCGCAGCATCAGGTCGAGCAGCTGCGCGCGGACGAGTCGCCACTGTGGCATCTGCAAAAGCTCGATCCCGGCGCACGCGAGCAGGAGCTTCGCGATTTTCTCGGCGGCTTCGATTTCCGCGGCGACATGGCGAACGCGACGGTCGGGCGCTTCTCCGGCGGCGAAAAGGCGCGGCTGACGCTCGCGCTCCTGGTGCGGCAGAAACCGAACCTGCTCTTGCTCGACGAGCCGACCAATCACCTCGACATCGAGATGCGCGAGGCGCTCGCCGAGGCGCTGCAGGATTACGACGGGGCGCTGATCGTAGTCGCGCACGATCGCCACCTGCTGCGGGCGACGACCGACGCGCTGTGGCTGGTCGCCGACGGCAAGGTCGCACCGTTCGATGGCGACCTCGACGACTATCGCGACTGGGTGCTCGGCGCGCGCCGCCGCGCGGCGGGGACCGCCACGGAGGACGCCGACGGCGACCG
>JAAFGU010000342.1 GCA_010365205.1 Aromatoleum sp.
CGAGCAGCCGGTGGCCGGCGATGCGCTCGACGCGTCCGGCTATCGCGGCGCGATTCCGCCCGGCGCCACGCTCGCGCATCTCGTCGGAACGCCACCCGAGCCCCGCGAAGGCGACGTCGTTTCGCAGCGCGGACCTGGCCTCGATCCGCGCCGCGACCGAGGCCGCTGTGGGGGCGGACGTCCGACATTTCGTGTACTTGAGTGTCGCGCACCCGGCGCCGGTCACGCAGGCGTACATCGCGGCGCGTCGGGAGGGTGAGGCGGTCGTCGCCGCCTCGGGAATCCCGGCGTCGATCCTGCGGGCCTGGTACGTCCTCGGTCCGGGCCATCGCTGGCCTTACCTTCTGATGCCGGTTTATGCGATCCTTCGCCGGATTCCCGCGACCCGCGACGGTGCCGAACGTCTGGGCCTCGTGACCCGCGAGCAGATGGTCGCCGCGCTGGAGGCGGCCGTCGCATCGCCGCCGGCGGCCGGCACGCGGGTGGTCGAAGTGCCCGGTATTCGCCGTACGCTGCCCTGAAGCGACGGTTTCCATGCCTACCGCAGCAAAAATCTCGACCGCGCTCGCTGCGCTGCTGATCGCCGGATGCGCGAGCCTGTCGGCCACGTCGCCGCCACCGCGTTTGATCGCGGCCGCCGATTGCGCACCGCGCGTGCTGGAGCGTATCTACTTCGGCCTCTCCGACGCCGACGGGCCGATCGCCGCCGGGGCCTGGCAGGCGTTCGTCGAGCGCGCGGTGACGGCGCGCTTTCCGTCCGGCTTCACCGTCATCGACGCCAATGGGCAGTGGCGCGACCGCGACGGGAACGTCGGGCGCGAGGCCTCGCGCATCGTCGAAATCGTCCACGACGACATCGCGGCGCCCGCCCGGCTCGTCGAGGAGATCGTCGCGGCCTACAAGCGGGAGTTCCGGCAGGAGGCCGTCCTCGTCGTGCGGCAACCGGTCACGGCGTGCTTCTGACGCTGCCCCACGCGCCCGCGGCGAGCGTCCGCGACCTCGCCGCCACGTCTGTCCTGCCGTGCCGGTCGCGGTAACCTTGACCTGGCGCATTGGCGCACTTCGTCGCGCCGGTATAAATTGACGGCGTATCCAACGGGAGGGAAGCAGCATGGCGAACTACGCCACAGAGAACATCCGCACCGTCGCGCTCGTCGGACATGGCGCCTCCGGAAAGACGACGCTGGCCGAGGCCCTGCTGATGAAGGCCGGCGCGATCAAGGAGGCGGGCTCGGTCGAACGTGGCACGACCGTCAGCGATTACGATCCGCTCGAGAAGACCTACCAGCACTCGCTGCGAGCGTCCCTGCTTCATCTGGACACGCAGGAAACCCGCATCCACCTGCTCGACACGCCCGGCTTTCCGGATTTCATCGGGCAGGCGATCGGCGCGCTGGACGCGGTCGAGACGGCCGCCGTGGTCGTGAACGCGGCGTCCGGCATCGAGATGATCACGTCGCGGATGATGGACTGGGCCGTGCAGCGACACCTCTGCCGGCTCGTCATCGTCAACAAGATCGACGCCGAAAACGTCGACCTCCCAACGCTGCTGGCCGCGATCCAGGCGGCCTACGGCAAGGAATGCCTGCCGATCAACCTGCCTTCGGGCGGCGGCAAGCGCGTCGTCGACTGCTTCTTCAATCCCGCGGGCGAGTCCGATTTCTCGTCGGTCGCCGACGCCCACCGCGCGCTGGTCGATCAGGTGGTCGAGGTCGACGAGGATCTGATGGCGTTGTACCTGGAGCAGGGAGAAATCGCGCCCGACCAGCTGCACGCTCCATTCGAAAAGGCGCTGCGCGAAGGGCATCTGGTGCCGGTGTGCTTTGTGTCGGCGCGCACCGGCGCGGGCGTGGCGGAGCTGCTCGACGTGCTGGTCAAGCTGGCGCCGAACCCGACCGAAGGCAATCCGCCGCTGTTCTACAAAGGCGAGGGGGATGCGAAAGAGGAGTTTCGCTCGATCCCCGATCCGAAGCGGCACGTCCTCGCGCACGTGTTCAAAGTGGTGATGGACCCTTTCGTCGGCAAGCTCGGCGTATTCCGCGTCCACCAGGGGACGGTGACGAAGGAGACGCAGCTCTTCGTCGGCGACGGCCGCAAGCCGTTCAAGGTCGGCCATTTGTTCATGCTGCAGGGGGCCAAGAACGTCGAGATCGATCGGGCGGTGCCGGGCGATCTTGCCGCGGTGGCGAAGGTCGAGGAACTCGAGTTCGACTGCGTACTTCACGATTCGCACGACGAGGACCACATCCACATGCAACCGCTCGAATTTCCGACGCCGATGCAGGGCGTTGCGATTTCGCCGAAAAAGCGCGGCGACGAGCAGCGGATCTGGGAAGTGATGCACCGGCTGACCGTGGAGGACCCGACGCTCGTCATCGAGCACGATCCGAACAGCAACGAGACGGTGCTGCGCGCACTGGGCGACCTTCACCTGCGCTCGGTGCTCGAGCGGATGTCGTCGCAGTTCAAGCTCGAAATCGATACGCGCCCGCCGCGGATACCGTATCGCGAGACCATCACCGTCCAGGCCGAGGGTTTCCATCGCCACAAGAAGCAGACCGGCGGCGCCGGCCAATTCGGCGAGGTGTCGTTGCGGGTCGAGCCGCTGCCGCGTGGAACGGGTTTCGAGTTCGTCGACGGGACCAAAGGCGGGGTGATCCCCCACCAGTTCATTCCGGCCGTGCAGAAGGGCGTCGAGCAGGTGCTGGCCAGCGGCGCGCTCGCCGGCTTCCAGATGCAGGACGTGCGCGTCGTCGTGCACGATGGCAAGCACCATCCGGTCGACTCGAAGGAGGTCGCGTTCGTGTCGGCGGGACGCAAGGCGTTTCTCGACGCGGTGGGCAAGGCGCGCCCGATCGTGCTGGAGCCGATCGTAGAGGTCGAGATCATTTGCCCGGAATCGAGCACCGGCGACATCGCGGGCGACCTGTCGTCCCGGCGGGGACAGGTCACCGGCACCCGCGGCCTGCAGGTCGGCGTGCTGGCGCTCACCGGCACGGCGCCGCTGGGGGAACTCGCCGGCTATTCGGCGAGATTGAAATCGGTCACCGGTGGCCACGGCTCGTGGACGATGCGGCTCTCGCATTACGAGCAGGCGCCGCCGTTGCTGCAGCAGCAGCTTGCCGTCGACTTCTCGAAGCGGCGCAAGCACGAGGAAGATTGACGCGCGGCCGTCCCGGAGCCGCCGTGCCGCGAAAGCCGCCGTAGGGCTGAGGCGAACGCATGCGACTTGCCGTGTTCGGAGGATCGGGCCGTACCGGCCAGGCGTTGATCGCCGCGGCGCTCGCGCACGGCTGGACG
>JAAFGU010000343.1 GCA_010365205.1 Aromatoleum sp.
CCTAGACACGACGTAACAGGCCTTCCGGCCGCCACAACAGAATCGCCGCCATCAGCACGTAGACGGTAACGCCCGCGGCTTCCGGCAGCAGCACCTTGCCGAACGTGTCGGCGAGCCCGATCAGGAGCGCCGCGACCAGCGCGCCCCAGATCGAGCCGATGCCGCCGATGACGACGACGACGAAGCAGATGATCAGCACACCCGTACCCATGCCCGGATACACCGACGACACCGGCGCCGCGATCATGCCGGCAAACGCCGCCAGCGCGACGCCCAACGCGAAGACGAGCCGGTAGACGAGGTTGATGTTGAGCCCCAGCGATTGCACCATCTCGCGGTTCGACGCGCCGGCGCGGATCATCATGCCGAGCCGCGTCCGTTTGATGAGAAGGTATAGCAGCACCGCGAGCACGATGCAGACCGCCGAAATGAACAGCCGGTACGCCGGGTACGACAGCGTATCGGTCAGCGGCAGCGACCAGTTGAGGATCGCCGGCACGTCGACCCCGTGGACGTCGTTGCCGACAATGAGGCTGCGCAGTTCCTCGAACACCAGGATCAGTCCGTAGGTCAGCAACACCTGCTCCAGGTGGTCGCGCTGGTAGAGGTGGCTGAACAGCGCCCACTCGAGGAAAATCCCGAGGATCACCGAGAGCACGACCCCCAGCACAATCGCGACGAACAGATTGCCCGTCAGCGACGACAGCGTGAACGCCATGTAGGCGCCGATCATGTAGAAGCTGCCATGGGCGAGATTGATGATGCCCATGATGCCGAAGATCAGGGTCAGGCCGCTCGCGACCAGGAACAGCAACAGCCCGTACTGCACGCCGTTCAAGAGCTGGATCAGGAACGAATAGAGATCCATCGCCGCCGCGTAGGGGGTTCCGCAAATGCACGCGGGCAGGCGACGTGCCTGCCCGCGTGCGCCTTTCGCGGCTAGAGCTTGCAGCCGCGCGGCGGATCGGTGAGGTTCTTCACCGCGACGCCGACGACCTTGTTTTCCTTCCCCTCGACCTTGCGCAGATAGATGTCGTGGATCGGGTTGTGGCCCTTGCTCAGCGCCAGCGATCCGCGCGGGCTGTCGATCCTGGCCCCCTCCATCGCCTTTACGAGGTCGGCGCGCTTCGACGTGTCGCCCTTCACCGCGTTCATCCCGATGACCAGCAGCTGCGCAGCGTCGTAGCCCTGCATCGCGTAGACGTCCGGCTCGACCTTGTACGCCTTCGTGTACGCCGCGCGGAACGCGTTGTTTTTCGGGATGTTGAGACCGTCCCCGTAGTGCAGCGTCGTCAGCATGCCCTGCGCCGACTCCCCTTGCGCCTCCAGCGTGCCGTCGGTGAGGAAGCCCGGCCCGACCAGCGGGATCGTGGTCTTGAGGCCGGCCGCCGCGTAGTCCTTGACGAACTTGACCGCGCCGCCGCCGGCGAAGAACGCGTAGACGACGTCCGGCTTCAGCGCCGCGATCTCGGTCAGATACGACTGGAACTCGACCTGCGGAAACGGCAGGTACAGCTCCTTGACCACCTTGCCGCCGCCGGCCTCGAAGTCTTCCTTGAAGCCGCCGATCGACTCCTCGCCCGCCGCGTATTTCCAGGTGATCGTCACGGCGGTCTTTTTCTTCTGCTCGGCCATCACCTTGCCCATCGCCCTACCGGGCTGCGAGTTCGAGAACGACGTGCGGAAGACGTTGGCCGCGCACAGCGGGCCCGTGATGTCGTCGGCGCCCGCATTCGGGATAATCAGCAGCGTGTTGTTGTCGCGCGCGACCTTCGACATCGCCAGCGCCACCCCGGAATGCACGGTGCCGACCAGCACGTCGACGTTGTCGCGCTTGATCAGCTTGTTCGCGTTCTCGGGAGCCTTCGCCGGGTCGGACTCGTCGTCAACGGTGAAGTACTCGATCTCGCGGCCACCGAGCTTGCCGCCGTTTTCCTCGACCGCGAGCTTGAAACCGTTGGTGATGGCCGTGCCCAGCGCCGCGTAGGTGCCGGTATAGGGCAGCATCAGACCGACCTTCAGCTTGCCCTGCTGCGCGGCTGCGGGACCGGCAGCGAGCAATCCGGCCGCGGCGAATGCGACGAGCGCCGCGAAACGGGACGGCTTGCGAAATCTGTTCATGGCGATCTCCTCCTCTGACTGGGTCATGTGATTCCGGGCGCGGCGGTCTCGCCGCGATTCGGGTCGGGTTCCTGGCCTGCGCCGGCGCGCAGCTTGAAGCGTTGGATCTTTCCGGTGGCGGTCTTCGGCAACTCGTCGACGAACTCGATCCAGCGCGGGTATTTGTACGGCGCCAGCTGCGACTTTACGTGCTGCCGGAGTTCCTCGGCAAGTGCCGGCGTCGCCGGATGCCCGCCCTTGAGCACGACGTAGGCCGCGGGCTTGATCAATTCCTCCTCGTCGGCCTTCCCGATCACGGCCGCCTCGAGCACCGCCGGGTGCGTGACCAGCGCCGACTCGACCTCGATCGGCGAGACGTAGATGCCGCCGACCTTGAGCATGTCGTCGCTGCGGCCCGAGTAGATGAAATGGCCGTCCGGACTTACCGAATACTTGTCGCCGCTGCGGATCCATCGGCCCTGAAACGTCGCCCGGCTCTTGTCCAGGTTGTTCCAGTAGCCGATCGCGCTCGTCGGTCCGTTGATCTGCAGTTCCCCGACCTCGCCCGCCTTCACCGGCAACCCGTCGTCCCCGACGATCTTCAACTCGTAGCCCGGCACCGGCTTGCCGGTGGTTCCGTACTGCACGTCGCCGGGCCGGTTGGACAGGAAGATGTGCAGCATCTCGGTCGATCCCAGGCCGTCGAGGATTTCGACGCCGAAGTGCTCGGTCCAGCGCCTGCCGATCTCCGCCGGCAGCGCCTCTCCCGCCGACGTGCAGCTTCGCAGATTGAGCTCGGTGCGCAGGGGCAAATCAGGGCTCGCGAGCAGCGCTGCGTACAGAGTGGGAACGCCGTAGAAGATCGTCGGCTGCCGCGACCGCAGCCGGGCAGACACCGCCGCCGGCGTGGGCCGTTCCGCCATCAGGATCGCGGTCGCGCCGGCGCCCATCGGGAACGTGAGGCCGTTGCCGAGCCCGTACGCGAAAAAGAGCTTCGCCGCGGAGAACACCACGTCGTCCTCGCGGATGCCAAGGACCGGCTTCGCGTAGAGCTCGTAGGTGCAGATGAGACTCGATTGTGCGTGCACGGTGCCCTTCGGCGCGCCGGTCGAGCCTGACGAGTAGAGCCAGAAGCAGGCGTCGTCGCAGCAGGTCGGCGCCGCGTCGAAGGACGTTCCGCCCTTGGCGAGCA
>JAAFGU010000344.1 GCA_010365205.1 Aromatoleum sp.
GCTCGCGGTCCGGAAACAGCGTCACCCGCACCCAGCGCAGCTCGCCGGATGCGCGGCGATCGCGGCGCTCGTAGGCGACGCTGGCGCCGGCGAACGCGCGCTCGATGTAGCCCTGCATCTCCGAGAACGCTTCCCCCGACAGCACGTCGCGGACCGCATGCCCCAGCAGGTCGTCGCCCGGAACCCCGATCCAGTCGGCGAATGGCCGGTTGGCGAAGCGGACTTTCATCTGCCGGTCGAAGTAGAGGATCGGCGAACCGACGCTGTCGGTGACCAGCCGCAGCCGGTGCTCGCGCTGGCCCGCCTCGAGCTCCAGCCGCTTCAGATGGTCGACGTCGGCGTAGGCGACGAGGAAGCCGCGGACCTGCCCTTGCGGCGTGCGGTCCGGGTAGTAGTCGACACGGATCCAAAGAGGCGGCCGGCCCGGCGTGGTCAGCTGGCGCTCGTAACCGGTCCGCTCGCCGGCGGTCGCGGCGTCGATGTAGGCTTCGTACAGTCCGTAAACGTCGCGCCCGAGGACTTCGATCACCTCGCGCCCGATGACCTCGTCGTGACGCTTGGCAATCCAGTCCAGGAACGCCTTGTTCGCGAAGCGGTACCGCCGACTGCGATCGACGTAGGCGAGCGGAATGCCGAGCGCGTTCAGCTTGCGCTGGGACAGCGCGAGCAGGACGTCACGTTCAGTCGCATCGCCCGCGGGCTGCTGAATCGTGCCGAGTTCGAGCCGGTTGATCGCGCGCGTCGGGGCCACCATGGCCTTGCTCTTCCTTCTTTTCCGGTTATCGTCCCGTTTGGCGTCCTGAGGATCCCGGCGCTACGCGCACCGGGTGCAATCGTAAACCTTATGAGCCAAGCAAGTATCAGGCCCGTCAAAGCGGCGTGGCGCGTGAGCGGGTTTCCCTCGTCGGCCCGGAGCGCACGATTGGACCACGGCACCGGGTTCCCATGCAGAAAATCTCGGGTCGGAGGCCGTTGACAGCGGTCGCGCTGGCCGGCGCGCTCTGCCGGTTGTTACAATCGGCGTCACTAGTCAACCCCGAACGACACCGGAGGAGGGCCAATCCGGCAGCCGCCGCCGAGCCCATGGTGGCGCGCCGGCAGTCGACTCGGCCTGTGCCCGGACCGGGACGGCGGAACGTCCCTCCTCGCGGCGCCGCCCGCCACCCCGACAAGAACTCCATGCCGCCCATCTCTTCCCCGCGAGTCCCAGCGCTCCGTCCCACGTCGCCGCGGCTCGCCCTGTTGCTCACGGCGGCCTGTTTCGCTCCACTCGCGCAGGCGGCGCAGGACCTTCCGTCGATCGGCCCGGTCCCGATCGACTTCATCCTGTTCGGCCTCACGCTACTCGGCGTGGCGCTGTTCCACCACCATACGCTGAAGGTGGCGCTGACCGGCCTCGGCGTGATCACCGCCTACAAGCTCCTCTTCACCGGATTCCGGACCGGCCCCGGCATCGGCGGTCTCGTCGCGCACCTGGGCCACGAATGGGCAATTCTTGCCAATCTGTTCCTGCTGCTGATGGGTTTCGCGCTGTTGTCGCGCCACTTCGAAAAGAGCCGCGTGCCGCTGGTGCTGCCGCGATTTCTGCCCACCGATTGGAAGGGAGCATTTGTCCTGCTGATGATGATCTTCGTGCTGTCGTCGTTCCTCGACAACATCGCCGCGGCGCTGATCGGCGGGGCGATGGCGCACCAGCTGTTTCGCGCCAAAGTGCACATCGGCTACCTGGCGGCGATCGTCGCCGCGTCCAACGCCGGCGGCTCCGGCAGCGTCGTCGGCGACACGACGACGACGATGATGTGGATCGCCGGCGTGGCGCCGATCGACGTGTTCGACGCATACCTGGCTGCGACCGTCGCGGTCGTCGTCTGCGGGATTCCCGCCGCCAAGCAGCAGCACGCGTACTCGCCGATGCTCCATCACGTGCATGAGAACACGCGCGTCGACTGGACTCGCGTCGGCATCGTCGTGCTGATCCTGCTGTGCGCGATCATCGCCAACGTCACGGTCAATCTGCGCTTCCTCGAATACGCCGATTACTTCCCGTTCATCGGCTTCGGGGTCTGGGTCGCGATCGCGATTTCGCTGCCGGCCCGCCGGCCGGACTGGGAGGTCCTGCCCGAAACGTTCAAGGGAACAATCTTCCTGCTCTCGCTCGTCGTCTGCGCGTCGATGATGCCGGTGGAAAAGCTCCCGGCGGCGTCGTGGCAGACGGCGCTCGGCCTGGGCTTCGTGTCGGCGGTGTTCGACAACATTCCGCTGACCGCGCTCAGCCTCAAGCAGGGGGGATACGACTGGGGCTTCCTGGCATATGCGGTCGGATTCGGCGGATCCATGATCTGGTTCGGCTCGTCGGCCGGCGTCGCGCTGTCCAACATGTATCCCGAAGCGAAGTCGGTCGGCGCCTGGCTGCGCCATGGCTGGCACGTCGCCCTCGCGTACGTCGTGGGTATCGCCGCGATGCTGATCATCCTCGGCTGGCACCCGGACCCGAAGCCTTTGCGCGGTGCCGCCCCACCGCCATCGGCGGCCGCGCCGGTCGGCGATTCGCCGGCCTCGAGCGTTGTTCTGCCGCAGGCGGAAGCCGATGCCGCGCCCGCCGCCGTGGGTTAGACTTTTCGCGCAGGGTGCAACTCCAGGAGGATCAACCGTGAAATACACATTGAAATACATGGCCGTGGTCGCCGGATTCGCGGCGGCAGGAGCGGCGGCAGCGGCGGACATCACGCTATTCGAAAACGATAATTACAACGGGCGCCGTCTGCGCTCGACCACGTCGGTATCGAATCTCGACAATTCGGGATTCAACGATCGCGCATCGTCGGTGGTCATCCACAACGGCCAGTGGCAGATCTGCAGCGACGCCTATTTTCGCGGCCGCTGCGTCACGCTCGGTCCGGGCGACTACCCGAGCCTGCGCTCGATGGACCTCAACGACAGCGTTTCCTCGGTCCGGGACCTGTGGGATCATGCCGGCCGCAATCCACCGGTGGTCGGCGGCGGCGGCGGAGCGAACCTGATTCTCTACGACGGCTACGACCTCGGCGGCAACAGCTATCCGGTGGGCGGTTTCATCGCCAACCTGGACGGGTCCGGCTTCAACGACCGCGCGCAGTCGATGATCGTCTACGACGGAACGTGGGAGCTCTGCGAAGACAGCGACTTCCGCGGCAGCTGCCTCGTCTACGGTCCCGGCCGCTATGCGAATCTCGGTGGCCTCGGCGGCCGCGTCAGTTCGCTGCGTCCGGCGCGCGGCGCAGGCGGCGGACTCCCGGGCGGCGGACTCCCG
>JAAFGU010000345.1 GCA_010365205.1 Aromatoleum sp.
GGGACGGTCTGCCGGCCGTCGCGGTGCGCGATCTCGAGGCGGCGGTCCGCGCCGCCGACATCGTTTCCTGCGCGACGCTATCGACCACGCCGCTGGTGCAGGGCGCGTGGCTCGCGCCGGGAATCCATCTCGACCTCGTCGGCGCATTCAAGGCGCACATGCGCGAGACCGACGACGCGGCGATGCGTCGCGCCGATCTGATCGTCGTCGACGACCGCCGCGCGGCACTTGCCGAAGGCGGCGATCTCGTCTACGCGCTGCGCTCCGGTGCCATCTCCGAGGGCGCCATCGCTGCCCAGTTGCGCGATCTCGCCCGCGCTGCGCATCCGGGGCGCACGCGCGACGATCAGGTCACCGTTTTCAAGTCGGTTGGATTTGCGCTGGAGGATCTCGCGGCGGCCGAAGCGGTCTACGCCTTCGATCGCGCCGAAGCGTGACGTATCCGGTCCATGATCGCGCCGCGTCGACCAGCGCAGAACTCAGGGCCGTGCGCCGTCGGCCAGCAGGCGATGCGTGTCTGGGTGGCGCTTCATGTAGGCGCGGACATAGGAGCACCGGGGCTCTATTTTCAGATGGTTCGCGGCGGCCCAGGCGAGCGCCGCCTTCACGAGTTCGCTTGCGATGTCGCGCCCTCGAAGCGCCGGCGGCACTTCGGTGTGGTGCATCCGCAGTACGCCGTCCGGCAAATGATGGTCGGCACGGCACAGCAGGCCGTCTACCGTGATTTCGAAGCGCGAGGCTCGCGCGTTGTGCCGTACTTCGGTCATGGCGGAAATTTTTTTTTGCGCGGGCATTCGCGCCAGCCGGCATCTGTGAATGTCAGCGCGGCGCGCGGCGGCGCCGTCAGACGGCGCGGTCGAAGCGGTACGCGTCCATCGACAACGCGGCGCCGTCCTGGCCCTCGTGTACGCGCTTCACGCGCGCGTCCGCGCCGGCGGCGCCCCACGCGACCAGCAACGGCAGGAAATGCTCCTCGGTCGGATGCGCGCGCGCGGCTTCGGGCGCGAGATCGCGATAGCCGATCACCGCGTCGCGGTCATGCGCGGCGAGCCGGTCGGCGAGCCAGTCGGCGAATTCGGTCACGTAGGGCAGCGGCCCCGGCCGACGCGCGTTGGTGATCCAGTCGCCCAGGTTGTGCGTCACGTGGCCGGAGCCGACGATCAGCACGTCCTCGGCGGAAAGCGGCGCGATCGCCTCGCCGAGGTGCCAATGGTGCGCGGCGCCGCGCTGGGTCTGCACCGAGAGCTGGACGACGGGGATATCAGCCTCCGGATACATGATCCGCAGCGGCACCCACGCGCCATGATCGAGGCCGCGGCAACCGTCGATGCCGGCGGTGATGCCGGCCGTCTTGAGCGCTGCAGCCGCGCGCGCGGCGACCTCCGGCGCGCCGGGCGCGTCGTAGCGAATCTTGTAGAGCTCATCGGGAAAGCCGCCGAAGTCGTGGATCGTCTGCGGCGTCCTGCTGCCCGTCAGCATCGGCAGCGACGTGTCCCAATGCGCGGACACAATCAGCACCGCCCGCGGCCGCGGTATCGCGCGCGCGAGCGCCGACCATGCGGATCCAGCTGCGCCGGCGTCGAGCGCATGCATCGGCGAGCCGTGGGAGAGGAACAGCGTCGGTAAGCGGGACATGGTCGGGTTTCCTGAGGCGATGATGCCGGTTGAACGCAGGAAACGACAAATGGGCGCGCCGTCGCCGGCGAAATCGGCCGGGACGGCGGCACTGTCAAGACCCTTGCGTTACTGAGGCCGCGCGAGTGACCCGGTCTATGCGGTGCGCAGCGCGGGTGCGGGCTCGGAGCGCTTCAATGCGTACGCGCCGTCGCCGAGCAGGGCCTGGACGACCAGCGTGACCGTCCAGAACGCCGGGTATTCCCAGCCACCGTTGGGCGATGTGAACAGCCAGCCATTGCCGCCGTGCACCCACAACGCGCCGAGCAGGATCGGCACCAGCGCCAGTGCGACGTAGCGGGTGCGGACGCCGAGGATCAGCAGCGCGCCACCGGCGAGTTCGGCCGCGACGGTCAGGTACGCGAGTTCGCCCGGCATTCCGAGCGATTGGAAGAACGTGACCGTGCCCGGCATGGTGAAGACGACGAGCTTGAGCAGCGCGTGGGCGATGAACATCGTGCCCAGCGAAAGCCGCAACAGAAGCGCGGCGGTGGCGGTACGTTGGTCTTGCATCGAAAACTCCTTGGATTGTTTGGCGCCCCTGGCGCAACGACCCGGATGATGAGCTTTGCCGTACGCGGGATAAAGATGATAATATGTCATAGATTATTGCATATTATGGGACAATAACATGGACCGTTTCCTCGCGCTGACAGTGTTCGCGAAGGTCGTCGAACAGGGCAGCTTCGCCCGCGCCGCCGAGCGGCTGGAGATGTCGACGTCGGCCGTTTCGCGGCGTGTCGGCGAACTCGAGGCGCACCTCGACGTGCGGCTTTTGAACCGCACGACGCGCCGGCTGTCCCTTACCGAGAGCGGGCAGGCGTTCTACGAGCGTTGCGTGCAGCTGTTGGCGGACCTCGAGGAAGCCGAGGAGGCGGTCACGGCGGCGGCTATAGTGCCGCGCGGCACGCTGAAGCTCACCTGCGCGACCACGTTCGGCATCCGCCATCTGTCGCCGGCGATCGCCGAGTTCGCGCAGCGTCATACGCAGCTGCGCTTCGACATCGAACTCTCCGACCGCGCCGTCGACATCGTCGACGAAGGAATCGATCTTGCGATCCGCATCGGCGACATCGGCAGCCAGGCGCTGATCGGGCGCCGGATCGGGACGATGGCGCTGGTTGCGTGCGCGGCGCCCGCGTACCTGGCGCGTCACGGCACGCCGGCGACGCCGGAGGACCTCGTGCGCCACGCATGCCTGACGTACGAGTTTTCGCCGGTGGCCAATGCCTGGCGCTTCGATGACGCAAACGGCGTCGAGCACAGCGTCAAAATCGCCGGACCGGCGCACTCGAACAACGGCCGGATGCTGGTCGGGCTGGCCGTGGCCGGCCTCGGCATCGCCCGCGAGCCGGATTTCATCGTGGCCCCGGAAATCCGCAGTGGAACGCTGGTCCGGCTGCTGCCGACGTACAAGCTGCCTTCGAGCGCCATCCATGCGGTCTACCCGAGCCGCCGGCACCTGTCGGCAAAGGTGCGGGCGTTCGTGGATTTTCTGGCGGAACGCTTCGCCGGTAACGCCGAATGGGCGCTGCCGGAACTGGGCGCCGTCGCGAAGGGCGGTGCGCGCACGCGCAAGACACCGCGGCGGTGAGGCGCGGCG
>JAAFGU010000346.1 GCA_010365205.1 Aromatoleum sp.
AACATGTTGCGTCTCCTGCGAGGGTCGTCAGTGCAGCGTCGCGCGGGCGACGGCGAGCCTCTCGATTGCGGTGAAATCCCATTCGATGCCGAGCCCCGGGGTCTCCGGCGCGAGCGCACGGCCGTCGCGGATCGCGAGCCGCGACGTCGTGATCGCGTCGAGCTGCGGGATGTATTCGACCCACGCGCCATTCGGCACCGCCGCCACCAGCGACACGTGCAGTTCCATCAGGAAGTGCGGGCACACGGCGACATTGAACGTCTCGGCGAGATGCGCGACCTTGAGCCACGGCGTGATGCCGCCGATGCGCGCGCAATCCACCTGGACGATCGAGCAGGCGTCGCGTTCCAGGTACTCGCGGAAATGCGCGGGATGGTAGAGCGATTCACCGACCGCGATCGGCATCGACGCCTTGGCCGCAAGCTCGACGTGGCCGGCGAGATCCTCCGCCGGCAGCGGCTCCTCGAACCAGGCGAGCGCCAGCGGCGAGTACGCGTGCGCGCGGCGCAGCGCCTCGGACACGGTGAACGCCTGGTTCGCGTCGATCATCAGCTCGAATTCGTCGCCGACGGCGTCGCGGACCGCGGCGAGCCGGCGCACGTCCTCCGCGATCGACGGCTTGCCGACCTTGATTTTGGCGCCCTTGAAGCCCTGCGCCTTCGCCGCGACCGCTTCGTCGACCAGTTGCTGCGCCGAGTGGTGGAGCCAGCCGCCCTCGGTCGTGTACACGTCGATCGCCGCCTGCGCGCCGCCGGCGGCCTTCCACAACGGCTGCCCCGAGCGCCGGCACTTCAAGTCCCACAACGCGGTGTCGATCGCAGCAAGCGCCAGGCTCGTGATCGCGCCGACCGCCGTCGCATGCGTATGGAAGAACAGCTCCTTCCACAGCCGCTCGATCTCGCCGGCGTCGCGGCCGATCAGTCGGGGGCAGAGGTGATCGCGCAGCAGCGCGACGACCGACGAGCCGCCGGTGCCGATCGTGTACGTGTAGCCGACGCCCTGCGCGCCGTCGGCGCAGGTGATCCGCACAATCGGGGTCTCCTGCTTGACGAACGACTGGATGGCGTCGGTGCGCACGACCTTCGGCGGCAGGTCGACCTGCAGGATCTCGACGCGTTCGATCGGGGCCGCGCTCATCATCTAGCGATAGACCAGCGTCGGCAGCCACAGCGAGATGATCGGCACGTAGGTGATCAGGATCAGGCTTGCGAGCAGCGGTACGAGCCACGGCAGGATGGCCATCGTCGTGCGCTCCAGCGACATCCTCGCCACGCGCGCGAGCACGAACAGCACCATTCCCATCGGCGGATGCAGCAGCCCGATCATCAGGTTGAGAACGACGACCAGGCCGAAATGCACCGGATCGATGCCGAGCTGCACGACGACCGGCATCAGCACCGGCACGGCGATCAGGATCGCCGCCGTCGGCTCGAGGAAGCAGCCGACGAACAGCAGCAGCAGGTTGACCAGCAGCAGGAAGACCCAGGCCGAGTGGGTGAAGCCCAGCACCCACGCCGTCACCATGTCGGTCACCCGCGTCGCCGTCAGCAGCCAGCCGAAGATCGATGCCGCCGCGACGATGAAGAGGACCGTTGCCGTCGTCTCGATGGTCTCCAGCGACACCTTGATCAACATCTTGAACGTCAGCGTGCGGTACCAGAAGAGGCCGAGGAACAGAGCCCAGATCGACGCGGCGACCGCGCCTTCGGTCGGCGTGAAGATGCCCGTCGTCATGCCGCCGATCAGCAGTACCGGGGTCATGATCGGCAGCACCGCCTCGAATTTCCACTTCCGGTCGGCCGCGAACAGCGCCACCATCGCGATGCCGGTCGCGACGACCGCGTTGACTCCGGACTGGACCGCGAGCCAGATGACCAGGGGGAAGGCGATGACGATCGCGAGTTCCAGCGTCGCCTTGCCGACGCGGCTCCACAGGAACTTGATGTCGGCGCCCCAGTTGTTCTTGTGCGCGTAGTAGGCGACGGTGAGCATCATCAGCACCGTCATCACCAGGCCGGGCAGGATGCCGGCGAGGAACAGCTGGCCGATCGAGACGTTCGCCACCATCCCGTAGATCACGAACGGCAGCGACGGCGGGATGATGGGACCCAGCGTCGCCGAGGCGGCGGTGACGCCGACGGAAAACTCCTTCGAGTAGCCGTGGTCGCGCATCGCCTTGATCTCGATCGTGCCCAGCCCGGCCGCGTCGGCGATCGCGGTGCCCGACATGCCGGCGAAGATCACCGAGCCGATGATGTTGACGTGGCCGAGGCCGCCCTTCATCCAGCCGACCAGCGCCAGCGCGAAGTTGTAGATGCGGTTGGTGATGCCGGCGTTGTTCATCAGGTTGCCGGCGAGGATGAAAAACGGCACGGCGAGCAAGGGAAAACTGTCGAGGCCGCTGATCATCCGGTGCACGACGACCATCGGCGGCGAGCTGCCGGACACCCAGACGTAGATCAGCGCGGCGCCGGCCATGGCGATGGCGACCGGGATGCCGGTCACCATCAGCGCAAGGAACGACGTGAGCAGCGTGCCGGTCATTGGGGACCCCCCCAAAGCGAACCGCGTTCGCCTCCCCCCGAGGGGGCAGCCACGCCCTTGGGGCGGCCCTGCGGGCGCGGCAACCACACGCCCGCCCTCATTCGATCGTCTCCTCGATCGCGTGTTCCGGCCGTTCGAGCAGGCTAAAGCCGCGCCGCCAGTTCTCGATCGCCACCTGGACCGAGCGGAACGCGGCGAGCGCGAATCCGAACGCGCAAACACCGTAGATGAGGTTCATCGGCAGGTCGATGATCGTCATCTGAAGGGCGCTCATCCGCAGCATCATCTGGATGGTGAGCGCCACCGCCGAGACGAAGAACACGATGCGCCCGATATCGACGACGGTCGAGAGCGTGCGCCCCGCCCATGCAGGGATCAGCCGGTAAAGGAAGTCGACATGGATATGGCGCGTGCGGCGGACGGCCGCGGCGATTCCGACGAACACCGTGCAGATCAGCAGGTAGCGCGCGATCTCCTCGGTCCAGGCGGCGGAATCGTTCAACACGTAGCGGGTGAAGAACTGATAGAACACGCACAGCCCCAGCAGCCAGAAGAAGCCCAGCGAGATCCAGTCCTCGAACAGATACAGCGACAGATCGATCGGCGCATCGGTCGCGTGAAAATGGCCCTCGGCGTCGAGGATCGGTTCGGTCTTGGGAATGGCGGGTTGCGGCTCGGTCATGGGCTTGCCCTCGGTCGCGGGAGGCGCCACCGCAGGCGGGCCGCATC
>JAAFGU010000347.1 GCA_010365205.1 Aromatoleum sp.
CGGGCCGCGCGTTCCGAGCGCGGCGACGGCTAGCCGGGCGCCACGACAGGCGCCGAGCCGACGTTTGCCAGAGCCCGTTAGCGCTAAACTCCGCGGTCGGGCGTCCGCTTCCGGCGCCGCTCCGCTTTTCATCCCTATCGATGCGCCGTCCGTCTTCCTCCGGCACTCTGCCCGGCCCCGCAAAGGGCGGCGATTGGCACACGATCGGCCGGCTGCTGCCGTACCTGTGGCCGTACAAGGGCCGCGTCGCTGCGGCGCTGCTTGCGCTGATCGCGGCGAAGCTCGCCAACGTTGGCGTGCCGCTGCTGCTGAAGCAAATCGTCGACAGTCTCGACGCGAGGATGGCGATGCTCGCGGTCCCGCTCGCGCTGCTCGTTGCCTACGGGCTGCTCCGGCTGTCGACTACGGCGTTCACCGAACTGCGGGAGTTTTTGTTCGCGAAGGTGCTGCAGCGCGCGGTGCGCACGATCGCACTGGAGGTGTTCGGTCACCTGCACGCGCTGTCGCTGCGCTTTCACCTCGCGCGGCAGACCGGCGGTCTCACCCGCGACGTCGAGCGCGGGACGCGCGGCATCTCGACGCTGATCAGCTTCACGCTGTTCTCGATCCTGCCGACGCTGGTCGAGATCGGGCTGGTGATGGCGATCATGGTCAGTCGTTACGATTGGAGCTTCGTCGCGGTCACGTTCGGCGCGCTCGTGCTGTACATCGCAAGCACCGTGCTGATCACCGAATGGCGAACCAACTTCCGCCGGCAGATGAACGAGCTCGATTCGAAGGCGAACACGCGCGCGATCGACAGCCTCCTCAACTACGAGACGGTCAAGTACTTCGGCAACGAGGCGTTCGAGGCCGGGCGCTACGACGAGAGCCTGCAGCGCTGGGAGCGCGCGGCGGTGAAGAGCCAGACGTCGCTGTCCGCGCTCAACTTGGTCCAGAGTTCCATCATCGCGGTTGCGGTGACTCTCATCATGTGGCGGGCCACCGCGGGCGTGGTCGACGCCACGATGACGATAGGCGACCTGGTGCTGGTCAATGCGCTGATGATCCAGGTCTACATCCCGCTCAACTTTCTCGGTGTGCTCTACCGCGAGATCAAGCAGGCGCTGGCCGACATGGAGCGGATGTTCGCGCTCGCCGCCGAGCATGCGGAAATCGCGGACGCGCGCGGCGCGCCGCCGGTTGCCGTCGGCGGCGGCGAGATCCGCTTCGAACACGTCGACTTCGGGTACGAGCCGAACCGGCAGATCCTGTTCGACGTCAGCTTCACGATTCCCGCCGGCAGGACCGTCGCCGTGGTCGGGCCGTCCGGCGCCGGCAAGAGCACGCTGTCGCGTCTGCTGTACCGCTTCTACGACGTGTCGGGCGGCCGCATCGCGGTGAACGGGCAGGATATCCGCGCCGTGCAGCAGTCGAGTCTGCGCGCGGCGATCGGCATCGTCCCGCAGGACACCGTGCTTTTCAACGACTCGATCGAGTACAACATCGGCTACGGCCGCCCCGGTTCGACGCATGACGAGATCGTCGAGGCGGCCAAGCTCGCGCAGATCCACGACTTCATCGCCAGCACGCCCGAGGGCTACCAGACGCCGGTCGGCGAGCGCGGCCTGAAGCTCTCAGGCGGCGAGAAGCAGCGAGTGGCGATCGCGCGCGCGATCCTCAAGGGTCCGAGCATCCTGATCTTCGACGAGGCTACCAGCGCGCTCGACTCCAAATCCGAGAAGGCGATCCAGGCCGAATTGAAGCGCATCGCGCAGAATCGGACGACGCTCACCATCGCGCACCGGCTGTCGACGATCGTCGACGCCGACCAGATTCTGGTGCTCGAGCGCGGGCGCATCGTCGAGCGGGGCACGCACGACGTGCTGCTGGCGGCCGATGGCGTATACGCGCGGATGTGGCGGTTGCAGCAGACCGAGGCGCGTGAGCCGCGGCGTGACGAAGACCCCGCGGCGCCGGAGGAATCGACCCTCGAGCCGCTGATTGCCGGTTCGCCGACACGGTAGCGGGGCATGCTTCTTGCATCGGTGAGGGGCCGGGCTGGGCCGGGCGGGGCGCGCCGCGTCGACCGACCCGACGTAGCCGCGGGCTGGGTGCGCGCAAATCAAGCTAAGTGCCTCATTTTCAATGGCTATTGTTAATGGTTGGAACCCTGTGCTATAAGACGGCAGGACTTGAGTCGGAACGTGACGAATAATCGCTTTCTTTTTGTTTTTCTGACGCTATTTGCGCTCGCCGCCGGCAATCCCGCCGTCGCGCAGGGGCTGATCGCGCTCGACCCGGCGAAGTTGAAGCTCGCTTCGGCCAACGCGCTGGTGCTCGACGCCCGGGCGGCCCGTCCCATCTACGCGAAAGCCGCGGACGACGTGACGCCGATCGCATCGGTGACCAAGCTGATGACGGCGATGGTCGTGCTGGACGCCGGGCAAATGCTCGACGAGCCCATCGCCGTCGACATGGACGACTTCGATTTCCTGAAGGGCAGCAGTTCGCGGCTGCGCATGGGCGCGACGCTCACGCGCACCGAAATGCTCCGTCTCGCGCTGATGGCCTCGGAGAACCGCGCCGCATCGTCGCTGGCCCGGTACTATCCCGGCGGCACCGAGGCGGCGGTCGCGGCGATGAACGCGAAGGCCACGGCGCTGGGAATGACCCGTTCGCACTTCGCCGATCCGACCGGGCTGTCGCCCGACAACGTCTCGACCGCGAACGATCTGGCGAAAATGGTAAGCGCCGCCGCCGGGTATCCGTTGATCCGCGACTTCTCGACGACGCCCTCGCATTATGTCGAAGTGCAGCCGGCAGGCCGTATCGTCGGATTCAACAATTCGAATCGCCTCGTCCGCTCCAACGACTGGGACATCCAGGTGCAGAAGACCGGGTACATCCGCGAAGCGGGGCGTTGTCTGGTGATGCTGGTCAATATCGCGAGCAAACCGATCGTGATCGTATTGCTGGATTCGGTCGGCAAGTACGCGCGGATCGGCGACGCCAATCGTGTCAAGTACTGGCTCGAGACCGGCAAAACGATGCCGGTGGCAAGAGCGGCGGCGCCGGTCGCCGGGACGAAAAAGGGCGTCAAGGGAACGTTCGCACCGGCAAAGCTTGCGGCCACCGCCAAGGGCCGCTCCACCTGATCGACCGCGTTCCCGCACCCGGCCGCCCGGGGGCGATCCGCGCGACCGTTCTCGTTTCAGCGTGCCGCGCGGCGGTGCGCTTCGAGCAACTCCTTCGCGTGGGCGCGGGTCTTCGCCGTGATTTCGGTACCGGC
>JAAFGU010000348.1 GCA_010365205.1 Aromatoleum sp.
CGGCGGCGCCGCCAACGGCGCCGGGAACGACGAGCACAACGCCGACCAGCGGATGGGCGGGGGACGCGGAAGCAGGTGACCGACGCCGTGTCTCGTACTCGAAGCGCTTCTTCGACGCGAACGCGCTATCCAGGCCCGGCAGCGCCTGCGTGAACATAAAATTGAGATCGGCCCAGACGAGGAACTCGGCCGACGGATCGAGTGCTTGCGTCTGCATCGCGCGCGCAGCGCGCAGCGCGAGACGCAACGACTCCCGCGCGTGCCCGCGATCGTATTCGGAGCGGCCCAGAATCCGCAGCGCTTCCGGATGGTCGGGGAATTGCGCGAGGACGTCGCGGCAGATGACCTCGGCGGCGGCCGGGTCGTCGTCGGCAAGCCGTTCCAGCGCCGAGCGCAACGCGGCGGCGACCGAGTGCGTCAGCGCGGACACGGAATCCGCGGCCGCCGCGTTGCCGAGCGCCCCATGGCAATCCTTGTAGCGTTTGCCGCTGCCGCAGCGGCACGCCGCGTTGCGCGAGGTCGGCGGCAAGACGGAGGAGTCGCGGTCCAGTTAGTAGCTCCCGGGGGAGGCGAAGTTCTCGAACCGCGTGTACTCGCCGATGAAGGTGAGGCGGATGGTTCCGATCGGCCCATTGCGCTGTTTGCCGATGATGATCTCGGCCACCCCCTTGTCCTGTGTGTCGGCGTTGTAGACCTCGTCGCGGTAGATGAACAGGATCACGTCGGCGTCCTGCTCGATCGCGCCCGATTCGCGCAGGTCGGACATCACCGGCCGCTTGTTCGGCCGCTGCTCGAGCGAACGGTTCAACTGCGACAGAGCCATCACCGGCACCTTGAGCTCCTTGGCCAGCGACTTCATCGCCCGCGAAATTTCGGAAATCTCGGTCGCCCGGTTCTCCCCGGTCGTCGACGCCTGCATCAATTGCAGGTAGTCGACGATGACGAGGCCGAGCTTGCCGTACTGCTTCTGCAGTCGTCGCGCGCGCGAGCGGACCTCGATCGCGTTCAGCGCTGGCGAGTCGTCGATCAGGATCGGCGCCTCGTTCAACTGGCCGAGCGCCGCGGTAAGCTTTTCCCAGTCCTCGTTGGCGAGGCGGCCGGTGCGCAGCTTGTGCTGGTCGAGGCGCCCGACCGAGCCGATCAGCCGCAGCGCCAGCTGCTGCGCGCCCATTTCCATCGAGAACACGGCCACCGGCATGCCGGTCTTGAGGGCGACATGCTCGCCGACGTTCAGTGCAAATGCCGTCTTGCCCATCGACGGCCGCCCGGCAACGACGACGAGATCCCCCGGCTGCAGGCCCGACGTCATCCGGTCGAGATCGGAGAACCCGGTCGGCACGCCGGTGACGTCGGTCGGGTCGTCGCGGTTGAACAGCACCTCGATCCTGTCGACCACTTCGGCGAGCAGTTTTCCGATCTCGGCGAACACGGCCTGCCCGCGGGCGCCCTGCTCGGCGATATGCAGCACCTTCGCTTCGGCCTGGTCGAGCACGTCCCTGGCGCTGCGACCCATCGGGTTGTAGGCCAAGTCGGCGATGTCGCCGGCGGTCGCGGCAAGCTGGCGCAGAATCGAGCGCTCGCGGACGATCGCGGCGTAATGACGGATGTTCGCAGCGGTGGGGACGTTCTGGACCAGCGCGCCCAGATACGCGAGGCCTCCGACGTAATCGAGTTTCTGCGTCGACGCGAGCGATTCGGACACCGTCACCACGTCCGCGGGCTTGCTCTCGCTGATAAGGCGGACGATGTGCTGATAGATGAGCCGGTGCGCCTCGCTGTAATAATCGGCGTCGGCGATGGCATCGCCGATCTTGTCGACCGCCTCGTTGTCCAGCAGCAGGCCGCCCAGTACCGACTGCTCCGCTTCCAGCGAATGCGGAGGGAGCCTGAGTGCGTCGAGTTGGGGATCGTCGGGCATGGCGAAAGACGCGGGTCCGAAGGGATTTTACTGCGCCGACGCAACAAAAAGGGGCCGTCGCCGGCCCCTTTTCCATTATCGCGCGAAGCGACGAGCGGGAGCGTCAGTTGCCCGTCGCGGTGTCGCCCAGCACGCTGACCGTGATGTTCGACGTGACGTCGGTGTGCAACGCGATGACCAGCGGATGGTCGCCCACTTGCTTCAGCGGACCCTCGGGCATCCGGATCGCGGCCTTCTCGACGGTAAAGCCCTGCGCCTTCAGCGCGACGACGATATCGACGTTGGTCACCGAGCCGAACAGGCGTCCGTCCATCCCGGATTTCTGCGTGATCTGGACGATCAGGCCTTCGAGCTTCTCGGCCTGCGCCTGCGCCGCGGCGAGCTTCGCGCCGGCCGCCGTTTCGAGCTCGGCGCGCCTGCCTTCCATCAGCTTGATGTTCTCCGGCGTGGCGCGCTTGGCCTTCCCGTGCGGGATCAGGTAGTTGCGCGCATAGCCTTGCTTGACGTTGACGACGTCGCCCAGATTGCCGACGTTGACCACTTTTTCGAGGAGGATGATCTGCATGCTGTGCGCTCCTCGTTAGTGCAGGTCGGTGTACGGCAGCAGCGCCAGGTAACGCGCGCGCTTGATCGCCGTACCGAGCTGGCGCTGGTAACGGGCCTTCGTGCCGGTGATGCGCGCCGGCATGATCTTGCCATTCTCCTGGACGAAGTCCTTCAGGACGTCGATGTCCTTGTAGTCGATTTCCTTGACGCCTTCGGCGGTGAAGCGGCAGAACTTCTTGCGCTTGAACAGATTGTTCCCGCGCTCGCGTTTCTTGCCATCCTTCTTCTTGCCGAATCTTCCTTGGGGACGGGGCATTTCAGTTTCCTTCCAGTAATTCGAATTCGTTCACGTGCATGGCGACGGTGATGCCGGTTCGGTAGCGGCGGGCAATAAATCCCTTGCAGCGCAACGCGGTCCCGTTGGCCACGTTGGCCAGCGCCTTCGCCGCTGCGCCGAACGCCACTGCCGCCAGTTCGCAATCGACGCTGCGTTCGCCGCCGGCTTCGGGCTGGAGCGACGCGTGCTTCAGCACGCATTCCAGCGCCGGAACTCCGGCCGGGGTGTAACGCAGGTCGCCGCGTTCGGTCAGCGTGGCATCGAGCACCAGCCGGTTCGCGCCGGGCACGGGCCTTGTCGCCGTCGTTTTCTGTGGCGTTTCGCCTATTCCGAGGCGGCGGGCGGCGCGGCCGGGACTTCGGGCGCTGCCGCACGCGGCGGCCGCTCACCGCGATCGCCTCGATCGCCACGGTCCCCGCGCTCACTTCGATCGCCACGATCACCGCGATCCGGGCGGTCGC
>JAAFGU010000013.1 GCA_010365205.1 Aromatoleum sp.
GAACCCCGAGCGAATTCGCCAGGGGACTGCAATCAACTAAACCCGAGCCCATCATCCAAGAATAGATTGGTCCGAAGAAACCCGGCAGGTCACGGGTGCGCGAATCGATCGGAGCGGCGATGATTTAGGAAACTGCAACCGTCGACGTCGGATCGCAGCAGTCGCAGCGTCATGTAAGTTGCGCTCACGCCGCGGTCTACCTGTATGCAACCTGCCTAGAATGGGCGTGACGTAACTGTGCCTCATTGACATCGGGTTCGAGATTGGCACGCACTCCAAGTAGTCGATTTGGTATATGCCTTTTTTATTTCACCGCCTCATAACCCGAAGGGCGAAGGTGCAAATCCCCCCCCCGCAACCACGTTGCGTTTCAGCCTCACGCCAACGCAATGATTCGATCAGGCAACTTGGCGCGCTTTACGCCACACGAAGTCAGCGAGCTTCGGCAGGTTGGACTCGATCTGACCGACGTGAAGTGTCAAAACGACCTCGACGTAGAGCTGACCCGGTGGGCCCACACCATTGCGGCTGAGCGCTTTGACCTCCTGGAGCAGATCGCCACGGAGATGGCGAAAGCCAAAGGAGTGAAATTGCCTCCCAAACTCAGCATCGCTAAGTAACATCGCCATCCGGTCGGCTTATTTGCCGTTCCCCTGGAAAAAGGCAGCGTAGCTGTTTCGTAACTTGTTTTGATGTCGTCCTGCTGTTTTTGGCTGCGTACCGCTGCTCTTGAAACGTGGCGTGTGCTGCAAGAGCTTGATTAGAAAATAATCGCCAACAGTGCGGCGTTCTGAAAATCCTTGTGTCGGTGGTTCAATTCCGCCCTTGGCCACCAGTTAAACAAAGGCTTGCGCGTCTTACGGACGGCAAGCCTTTTTCGTTGGGGTAATTGCCGTGGAATTGCCCCGGAAAAACACCGGGAGAACTGGGCTTTTTGCATATGACGACAAAGCCGTGTGCTCGGGTGTCTTCGGGGTCGCGCTTAGTATGGTTCGCTCCGGACCGCAACGGCGGTGGCGTCAGTCAATCTTTTTGTATCGAGCCTCAAGCTTGTCCAACGACGCTTGAACGTGCGCGGTGTTCGCGTGTGCGTACCGCGGTGACCAGCTTCGTACCTGAGTGGCGTCCCAAACCGGATTCGAACCGGGGTATCCGAATGGATCTCAAGCCAAACAGCCCGACGCTGAACCGTTCGATCTGCCGTGCCATCTGGCCTTCAATGCTCCGCTACGTACTCGCCGCGAGCGCGCCTCCTCATGTCGTGAAGTGAGCCCAGCCCTGCGAGAAGCATAAAGATCATCATCGCCCATACGTTCGTCGTGGGTACCGGTACTACCGGTATTACTGGCGCTGCAGAACCTAACTCGTACGCGCCGATGTCGAAGCCGGCACCCTGCGGACGCGCGATGCCGCGCTGATCAGTTGAAGGCGCGCTGTTCGGCGCGCTGAACGTCACCCCATCAATCGCGGGACTGCCTGTGAGCAGGGCGAGAGTCTGGGTGGGACCGCCGTTATTCGCGAGCGCGCCCAGCAAAGGATTGGTGCTGCTCATCGAGCCGTTTGTGGAACCCCAGCCGCAAGTTGCGGCACTGTCAATGTTGTTGCCGCCGTTGGTGATCGTGCCACCGCAATTCCCGGCCCCCACGCTGTTGGCAACAATGGTGTTGCGAAGTGTCACGGCAGCGAGGGTATTGTTGTAAATGCCGGCGCCCAAGCCGAGGTTCGCGCTGTTACCGGAGAAGGTAGTGTTGGTAATGGTCAGCGCGCCACCATTGGTGTAAATTCCGGCGCCGAAGCCGAAGTTCGCGCTGTTACCGGAGAAGGTAGTGTTGGTAATGGTCAACGTGTTACCACTGGCGTTGCTAATGCCGCCGCCGAAGCCGCTGTTCGCGATGTTACCGGAGAAGGTAGAGTTCGTAATGGTTAACGTGCTACCACTGGCGTTGTTAATGCCGCCGCCGAATCCGCTGGTCGCGCTATTACCGGAGAAGGTGGTGTTCGTAATGGCGGTTGTGCCGAAGTTGCGAATGCCGCCGCCGGAGTCCCCGGTGGCACTACCATTCGCAATCGTCAAATTATTCAGGGTTAGCGAGGCGCCTACAGCAACTTGCATCACCCGCACCGCACTATTGCCGCTAATGGTCAGCGTTTGCCCTGTGCCATCCATTATCAGTCCGGCTGCATCGGTGATGTCCGGTAGTGTTGAGGCAAGTGTAATAGTGCCGCTGACGCTGAAGGTGATGGTGTCTGCGCTTGCGGCGGCATTGGCATCAGTGATCGCCTGGCGTAATGATCCGGCGCCGCTGTCGTTCAGGTTTGTAACCGGGAAGGGCGCCGCCTGCGCGGCAGTGACCCCGAGGGCGCTGAACGCCAATGTCAGCAACGTCGGGATGACCGTCCATGATTTTGTGAATGAGAGTTGCATTTGTATTTTCCTTTGGCTTGAAAGCCACCCTGAGCGAGCTTAGGCCTCGGTAAATCGAGGCGCGCGACGACGGAACGTTACGCTGCCCTTTCGCGGATAGCAAATTCAACCCCATCGAGTGTCAGCGGATCAGGTTATCACGAGTTGACGCGACCTGACCGACGCGGACCCGAGGTGACAATTCGGCTGGGTGATCCGGAGTTCGTCGCAGCACCGGTCGAGGAACTGACCGACGATCGAACCCACCGAGTACAAGTTCGATTTGTAATTCGATACCGGAAGACTCGGGAAATCGTGCGGGACTGTTTCCCAAGCGAAATCGAGCCTGCCGCGCGGCTTTAGTCATCAAGTTGCGGTCAATGGAATTGACCCTTTCGCTGTTCTATCGGACCGCATCATGGCCGGTCCCAACGGTCGGCCCAGCAATGGCGGTCTTCCGGGGCGACCAGATCTCCCGAATCGGCCTATGGGGCGGTAGACTCCAAGAATTCCACGCACACCACGGAATTCCATGCTTACCGGTGAACCACGCAGTCAAATCGACCGCATTTGGGACGCATTCTGGTCCGGCGGCATCTCCAACCCGCTCGAAGTCATCGAGCAGATCACCTACCTGCAGTCTTGGTTTGTTCGTGCGTTCGCTGGTAGGCCTGGACCGCGGGGCCGCGAAGCAAGCGTTCGCCGCGTTTCTCGCCGGAAAGACGCTGGGCGCGAACCAGATCGAATTCGTGGACCTGATCGTTGATCACCTGACCGAACACGGGGTGATGGGCGCGGCACTCCTGTACGAATCGCCCTTTACCGATATAACGCCCCAAGGCCCGGACGAAATCTTCACCTCGTCGCAGGTGGAGGAGCTGGTCGCGGCACTCGATCGGGTCAGGGCTGCCGCCCTGGCGGCCTGAACGGCAGGGAGCAGACAAGATGAAGAGCAACCCACGCGCCGTATTCGACTTGATAGATGATTGCACCCGTGCGCGGTTCAAGGACGGCCAAACGCTGTGGCCATTCCCTGCACTCACGGGGTCTGATTGATCCGAGATGGATTTCCGGGTCCGGATTCGTGAGAGATCGCCTCGATGAATAGGCCCATTGATTCGCCGCCGAATGCGCCGCTGCCGGCGGGCACCGACGTCGACACGCAACTGGCGCAGGCCATCGCGCATCACGGCAACGGCGAGCTCGACGCCGCCGAAACACTGTATCGCCAAGTGCTGGCGCAGGCGCCGTCGAATTTCGACGCCTTGCACCTCCTCGGTGTCGTTCAGCATCAGAAGGGCCGGCATCAGGCGGCGGTCGAACTGATCCGAAACGCCGTGGGCATCGAACCTCGCGCGGCGGCCGCTCACTCCAACCTCGGACTGGCGCTCGCCAAGCTCGGCCGATTCGACGAAGCGCTCGCCAGCCATGATCGTGCGCTTTCGCTCGACCCCGGCAACGTCGAGGCGCTCAACAATCGCGGCAGCGTGCTGCTGAGTCTGAAGCGGCACGCCGACGCCGTGGCCAGTTACGATGAGGCACTCTCGCGCCGGCCCGGCCATGCGGCGGCACTGCGGAATCGCGGAGTGGCGCTCGCTGCTCTCAACCGGCATGCCGACGCCCTGGCGAGCTATGACCGTGCGCTGGCATTCCGCGATGACGATGTGGAAGCGCTGATCGGGCGGGGCCATGCGCTGGCAAGTCTTGGACGACATGCGGAAGCGCTGGCCACTTACGCCCGTGCCCTCGCGCGGCAGCCCGACCACGTCGAGATGCTGAAGAACCGAGGCGACGCGCTGGTCGACCTGAAACGGCACGCCGAGGCGCTGGCGAGCTACGACCGCGCGATCGCATTGGAGCCCGGCCATGTCGGGGCGCTGAACAACCGCGCGAATCTGCTGGTGGAATTGAACCGGCATGAGGATGCGCTCGCCGACTACGATCGCGCGCTCGCGCTCGAGCCCGGCTATGTCGAGAGCCTGGTCAATCGCGGCAACGTGCTGCTCGATCTCTCGCGGAATGAGGACGCGCTGGCGAGCTATGACCGTGCGCTGGCGCTGGGCCCCGACAATGCGAATGTGCTGGTCAATCGCGGCAATGCGCTGCTGGCGCTGAAGCAGCATGGGGGCGCGCTTGCCTGTTACGATCGCGCGTTGGCCTTGGGGCCCGACAACGCCGAAGCGCTGTACAACCGCGGCAACGCGCTGTGGGACCTCAAGCGGCACGGCGAGGCGTTGGACTGCTACGACCGCGCGCTTCTGCTCAAGCCCGAGTACGCGGACGCCATCAACAATCGCGCCAATGTGCTGCTGGACATCAAGCGCTATGGCGAGGCGGCGGAAGGCTTCGCCCGCTTGCTGGCGCTGGCACCCGGCACCGACTATGCGGCGGGCAATCTCGTCACCTGCCGCCTGCACTGCTGCGAATGGGAGACTCTCGCCGACGACGCAGCGAGCATCGCGGACGCGGTGGCGGCCGGGAAGCGGGCGGCGTTTCCGTTCGCCTTTCTCGCCATCTCGCCATCGGCCCCGGCGCAACTGCAGTGCGCGCGGATCCATGTCGCCGACAAGTTCCCCGCGTCGCCGCTGCCGTTGTGGACGGGCGAGCGCTACCGGCACGACAGGATCCGCGTGGCCTACCTGTCGGCGGATTTCCACGATCACGCGACGGCGTACCTGATGGCGGAGCTGTTCGAAACGCACGATCGGCGAAGGTTCGATGTCGCGGCCGTGTCGTTCGGCCCCGATCCCCGGGACGAGATGCGCGAGCGGTTGCGGTGCGCGTTCGGCGATTTCGTCGATGTTCGCGCCAGAACCGATCGCGAAGTGGCCGCCATGCTGCGAGCGCGGGAGATCGATATCGCCGTCGACCTCAAAGGATTCACCCGGGACAGCCGCACCGGGATTTTCGCGCATCGTCCGGCGCCGATCCAGGTCAACTATCTCGGGTACCCGGGAACGATGGGTGCGGATTACATCGACTACGTCGTCGCCGATGGCCAGGTGCTTCCGTCCGCGCACGACGCCTGGTTCAGCGAGCGGATCGTGCGTCTGCCCGATACGTATCAGGTAAACGATTCGAAGCGCAGCATCGCCGAGCGGACGCCGTCGCGCGCGGAGGCCGGCCTGCCGGATGCCGCCTTCGTGTTCTGCTGCTTCAACAATAGCTACAAGCTGACGCCGGCGATCTTCGACATCTGGATGCGCCTGCTGCAGGCGGTGCCGGGCAGCGTGTTCTGGCTGCTGGAAGGGAACGCCGCCGCATCGCGGAACCTGCGGCGCGAAGCCGAGCGCCGCGGCGTGGGGCAGGAGCGCCTCGTGTTCGCGCCGCGGATGGACCTGCCGCGGCATCTCGCACGGCACCGGTTGGCGGATCTCTTCCTCGACACGCTGCCCTTGAACGCGCACACGACCGCGAGCGATGCGCTGTGGGCGGGCTTGCCGGTGCTGACCTGCATGGGCAGCGCATTTGCGGCACGCGTGGGCGGCAGTCTGCTCAACGCCGCCGGATTGCCGGAATTGATCACCCATCGCCTCGACGAGTACGAAGCGATGGCGCTGAAGCTGGCGACGATGCCTGCGCTGCTCGCCGGCCTTCGGGCGCGATTGGAGCACACCCGCGCGACCGCCCCGCTCTTCGATACCGAGCGCTTCCGCCGACATATCGAATCGGCGTACATCGGTATGTGGGAGCGGTATCAGCGCGGTGAGCCGCCCGAGAGCTTTGCCGTTGCGTCGGCGGACTGAACGCGATGCTTCACGCGCAGCCGCGCGCCCACGCTGGCCGTCGGAGAAAGCGTCCTCAGTCCGGAGCGCGACGGCGGTAACGGACCAGTTCGAGGGCACCGATGCACAGCGCGAGCCATGCGCTGCCCGATGCGAACCCGGCCGCGACATCGCTGGCGAAATGCACTTGAATGAAAACGCGGCTGCAACCGATGGTGAACGCGACGGCGCTGGCAAGCAGCACCGCCGGCAAATGCCAGGCCGTCGGCAGCGTGCGGATCGCGACGTAGGCGAGCATGCCGTACACGACCACCGAGCCGGAGGCGTGGCCGCTCGGAAAACTCCAGCCGTGCGCGAGCGCGGGCCCGTGTTCGTGCAGTGGACGGGCGCGCCCGAACGCGCTCTTCAGGATCGGGTTCAACACGGCGTTGCCGGCGATCGCAACCACGAAGCCCAGCGCCAGCCAGCGCTCGCCCCGCACCAGCAGCGCGATCGCCGCCGCGACGCCCAGCGCGGTCAGCGTCATCGGATCGCCGAGGTGCGTGACCGCCGCGAACATCGACCGGGTGCCGGTGGAAATCGACTGCCCGATGGCGTCCGAGAACGCCTGATCGAGACGCACGAGTTCCTCGCCGGGCCCGATCTCGCCGGCAATGGAAGCGAAGATCGTCACGGCGGCGACGACAATCGCAAGGCAAAGGCCAAGATCAACGGCGAGCAGAACCTGCGGCGACGATCGATTCGGCCCTTGCGAAACTGCGTAACGACGGCCCAACCACCATGCTCCGGCCGCGAAAATAAGCACCAGAAGAAGCGCCGTAAAAAACGCCGGCAACGCGTGCGCGGCCAATGTCTGAGCCGCTGCGGTCAAACCGGCTTCGTCAGGCCACATTGCCGGATGCGTCGCAATGCAGTTCGTTGCTATCGACCGGCCGGAAGCATTGCTGCGAATCCAGATAGTCCCAGCGTTCGACCACCGCTTCGCGCCGATTCGACCGCGGGCCGTCATAGCGAATCAGGTTGATCGAATTGCCGGCCTCGTGCCGGATGCGCCGTGAAACGGCCGTTCCAGCGTTAATCGCCCAGACCTTGCGCGGCAGATCGGAGAAACGCTCGTGCAACGGAAGGACAAAGGGCAGATGGATGTGGCCGCCCAGAATCAGGTCGGCGCCGGCGAGCGCCCAGCCGCGAATGGCACGCTCGCCGCCGTGCAGCAGGTCGATCTCGTCCTGCTTGCGCGTCACGGCAACGGGTTGGTGGGTGACGACGACGCGCAACTGGTTCCCGGTCGCCCGTTCGAGCCGCCGCGCAACGCGTTCGATCTGCTCCGTCGAGACTTCGCCGTCGGTATGGCGATAGTAGCGCGTCGTGTTCACCGTAATGACGAGCAGCCGGTCCGATTCGAACATCGGCTCGAGGTCGGCGCCGAACGCCCGGCAGTGATTCGCGTACGGCGTGAGCAGGCGGGTCGCGAGGGCGTAGAGCGGGATGTCGTGGTTGCCCGGAATCACCAGCGTTGCGGCGACTCCGAGCCGGTCCATGAATGCGCGCGCGGCAAGAAATTGCCTGCGGCGGCCCCGCTGCGTGATGTCGCCCGACAGCACGACGAGGTTGGGCGCCTGTTCATGCACAAGGCGCACCAGCGCATCGACGACCAGGGGCCGCTCGGTGCCGAAGTGCGGGTCGGATATCTGCAGCAGCAGCGTCACGCCGGCTCCGCGGCGGCCGGATCCGACTCCGGCTTCAGCAGATAGAGCGGCTCGGGAGCGACGCCAAATTCGAGTGGCGCCCGCAGCCAGACGATTTCGCCGTCCGTCGCCACTTTCACGCGACGCGTGCTGGAGCCCTTCGCCGGGGTGACGACGATGTGCTTGAACGCGAAGCTGTCGATGCTGTCCGCTTCGCCGAGCTGACCGAGGGCGCCTCGCGCGAGCAGTCCCAGCATTCTCAGCGTTCCCACCGGGCGCAGGGTGATGGCCACGAGATTTCCCTCCGCCAGCGACGGCGCCTCGGCGATGCCGAGCTGTTCCAATTGCAGCCGGTTGTTGCCCACGAACAAGGTCCGCGTCCGCACGGCGCGCGTCTGCCCTTGGTGCTCGACGAGCAAGCGCAACTGCCGGTGCTCGCGCAACAGCGTGACCAGGCCCGAGAAGAACGCAACCAGCCGGCTGCGGCCGAACTGACGCTTGTACGCTTCGCGATCTTCGAGCAATTGGGGGTACAGGCCCAGGCTCGCATTGACCAGAAATGCCCGGTCGTTGACCATGCCGACCTGCACCGGGTGCGCGCGCGCCGTCAACAATAGCCGTGAAGCGTCAGCCGTGTCGGACGGGATGCCGTGGGTACGGCCGAAATAGTTGAACGTGCCTTGCGGCAGCACGCCGAACGGGCAGCCGCTGCCCAGGGTTGCCCGGGCCACCGCGTTGATGGTGCCGTCGCCGCCGGCTGCCACCACCACGCCCCCACGCGAGCGCGCCTCGTCGACCGTCCGGTGCGCGATGGCCTGCAGTTCGGTGGGGTTTGCGACCGGCAGCACCCGGTGCTCGCGACCCGCCTCGCTCAGCACGCCCTCGATGATCGCGCGCACCGCGACCGCGTCCTGGCTCCCCGAACTCGCATTGAGAACGACGAACAACGGGGCGGCGGAGTCGACGAGGAAGGGAGTCATGTGAGCGTGGCTAACTTGGACCGACAGGCGGGCAGACAATATCGGACGGACATCACAAAAGCGGGCAAAAAAAGCGGGCAGGACCAAAAAGTGGTCGACAAAAAAGCCGGGCTCGCGCCCGGCTTTTTCTTGGCTGTCGGCTCCCGTGATCGGGGATTTACGCAGCCTGAATGTTGCTCGCCTGCTTGCCCTTGGGGCCGGTCGTCACTTCGAACGACACTTTCTGGCCTTCTTTCAGGGTCTTGAATCCAGGCATGTTGATCGCCGAGAAGTGCGCAAACAAGTCTTCACCGCCGCCGTCCGGGGTAATGAAGCCGAAGCCCTTGGCGTCGTTAAACCATTTCACTGTTCCAGTTGCCATTTCCGTAGTTCCTTAAGAGAAAAGAATAACTCCGGGCGCGGGAGCCCGACCAATGTTTCGATCTCAAGGAAAGTACGGCGGTGGAACGACTGCAGAGCGGTCGATCAGTGCGTGCTTTACTGCTTGAAACTAAAACACTTTTGGGAGTATACCCGCGGCCGTTCCCGCGCACCAGCACTTTTTTAGGGGGTACGAGGTAGCCACTTTGGCGAAAAAAGGGGGGGTCAGCCGTCCCCGGCAAGCTCGGCCCGGACGATCGCTGCCCCGGCGCCCAGTGCGTCGAGCTTGCCGCGCGCGACCTCGCGGGACAGAGGCACCATGCCGCAGTTCGTGCACGGGTAGAGTCGGTCGGCCGGAACGTATTTCAGGGCCGCGCGCAGCGTCGTCGCAACCTCCGCCGGCGTCTCGATGCGGTCGGTGGCGACGTCGATGGCGCCCACCAGCACGTCCTTTCCCGCGAGCAGGCCGAGGAGCTCGATCGGCACCCGCGAGTTCGCGCATTCGATCGACACCTGCGCGATTTTCGATCGCGCGAGCCGCGGGAACGTCTCCTCGTATTGGCGCCACTCGGAACCCAGCGTCTTCTTCCAATCGATGTTGGCCTTGATCCCGTAGCCATAGCAGATGTGGACCGCCGTCGTGCATGGAAGACCCTCCGCGGCCCGCTCCAGTGCGGCCACGCCCCAGTCGCGGACCTCGTCGAAGTAGACGTTGAACGCCGGCTCGTCGAACTGGATTACGTCCACGCCGGCGGCGGCGATTGCCAGTGCCTCTTCGTTCAGAATCTCCGCGAACGCCCATGCGAGCTTCTCGCGGCTGCGGTAGTGGCCGTCGTAAAGCGTGTCGACCATCGTCATCGGGCCGGGCAGCGTGAACTTCACCTTGCGCTCGGTCGCGCCGCGCAGAAACGCGGCGTCGTCGACGAACACCGGGTGCCGGCGCGAGACGGGCCCGACGATCATCGGCACGTCGGCATCGTAGCGGTTGCGGATACGGACGGTCTTCCGGTGTTCGAAATCGACGCCGTCGAGGCCCTCGATGAGTGTCGTGACGAAATGGCGGCGCGTCTGCTCGCCGTCGCTGACGATGTCGATGCCGGCGCGTTCCTGGTCGCGCAGCACGAGCCGCACCGCGTCGCGCTTGCCCTCTGCCAGCGCCTCGCCCTCCAGCAACCACGGCGCCCAGAGTGTGCGCGGCTCGGCGAGCCAGGCCGGTTTCGGCAGGCTGCCGCAGATCGTGGTCGCCAGGAGTCGGGACATTGCAGGGGTTTGCCGAGGGACAGCGGCGCAGTATACCGGGCCGGGCGCAGCGCCCGGCTGCCGCGCGCGGGCGAAGCGCGTTTGCGCTGATGTTCGATGCTGCTCCACGCCATGTCGGCGTCATGTTGCGGCGCGGCAGCCGGTCAGGCCACTTGACCAATGCCCCCGCGGCCAAGTACCGTTAGAAGTTGCCGTCTCGATGCCGAGTTCACCGCGGCATCACCCTACCGCGAAGCGTCCGAAACGTTCATGTCCACGGTCCTGTTCTCCGACAACGAATTTCCCGATCTCCGGCTCGAGCGAGACCTCTTCGCCGCCGCCGGCATCGAAATGCTCACCGCGCAATGCAAGTCCGAGGACGACGTCATCGCGGCCGCCAAGGGCTGCCGCGGCATCCTCCTCCAGTACGCGCCGATTACCGAGCGCGTCGTGTCGTCGCTGCCGGAACTCGGCATCGTCAGCCGTATCGGTGCGGGGTTCGACACCATCGACACCGCGGCGTGCGCGAAACACGGCGTGTGGGTGGCCAATTCGCCCGACTACGGCGTCGGCGAGGTTGCCACCCATGCGCTGGCGCTCGCACTCGCGCTGATGCGCAACATCGTCGCCTATCATCGCGACGTCCATGCCGGTAAATGGCATTACCTTTCGTCCGGCGAACTGCGCCGCGCCGGCGACATGACGCTCGGGATCGTCGGCCTCGGCCGCATCGGCAAGCGGATGGCACACATCGCGCGGAATGTGTTCCGCCGCGTCGTGGCTTGCGATCCGTACATCATCGACGGCGACTTTCCCGCCTACGTCGAACGCGCCACGCTGACCGACGTGTTCGCGCAAAGCGACATCGTGTCGCTGCACGTGCCGCTCACCGACGAGACGCGCGGGATGATCGGTGCCGCGGTGCTCGGCGTGATGAAGCCGGGGGGCTATCTCGTCAATACGGCGCGCGGCGCGGTCGTTGACGTCGATGCCGCGCTGGCAGCGGTCGAGCGCGGCACGCTCGCCGGGTTGGCGCTCGACGTGCTGCCGGTCGAGCCGGTGCCGGCCGCCTCGAAGCTGCTCGGGCATCCCCGAGTCATTCTGACGCCGCACGCGGCGTTCTACAGTGCGGAATCGGAGCGCGAGCTGCGCCGCAAGGCCGCGCGCAACCTCGTGACCTGGCTTCAGACGGGCCGCCCGGATTACGTCGTCACCGCGGGCACGCGCCGGCCCTGAGCGGAGCTTCGGGAATCCCATGGCACGCGTCACCATCCGGGCGGTACACAAACATTTCGGCTCGACGCACGTCATCCGCGGCGTCGACATAGCCATCGCCGACGGCGAGTTCTGCGTGCTGGTCGGTCCGTCGGGCTGCGGCAAGTCGACGCTGCTGCGGATGATCGCGGGCCTGGAGGAGATCGCCGAGGGCGAAGTCTCGATCGGCGACACCGTCGTCAACCGCGTGCCGCCGAAGGAACGCGACATCGCGATGGTGTTCCAGAACTACGCGCTCTATCCGCACATGACCGTGCGCGACAACATGTCGTTCGCGCTGCTGCTGGCGAAGCAGCCGAAATCCGAGATCGAGCAGCGGGTCGCCAGGGCGGCCGACATCCTCGGCCTCGCGCCGTATCTCGATCGCTATCCGCGGCAACTCTCGGGCGGCCAGCGGCAGCGTGTCGCCATGGGCCGCGCGATCGTGCGCAATCCGCAGGTGTTCCTGTTCGACGAACCGCTGTCCAATCTGGACGCGAAGCTGCGCGTGCAGATGCGCACCGAGATCAAGGAGCTCCATCAGCGCCTCAAGACGACGTCGATCTACGTCACCCATGACCAGATCGAGGCGATGACGATGGCGGACAAGATCGTCGTGATGAAGGACGGAGTCGTCGAGCAGATCGGCGATCCGCTGACGCTCTATGACCAGCCGGCGAACACGTTCGTCGCCAGCTTCATCGGATCGCCGGCGATGAACCTGATCCCGGGGGTCGCGCGGCGGACCGGAAGTGCGGCGGGAAGCGCGGCGCACGTCGCATTCGACGGCGACGTGACGCTCGCGATTCCGACCAGCGCGCACGCGGCCGACGGCCAGCAGGTGTTCTACGGCATCCGACCCGAGCACTGCAGCCTCGCCTCCGCGAGCGGCCTGCCGGCAGAGGTGATTGTCGTCGAGCCGACGGGCGCGGACACGCAGCTGTACTGCCGCGTGAACGGACGCGAAGTGACCGCGACCATCCGCGACCGTACCGAATGCCGCCCGGGCGACCGGGTCGTGCTGTCGCCCGACCTCGCACGGGCCCATCTTTTCGACGCGGCGAGCGGCAAGCGCCTCGTCGCGTGAAAACCAGCCGGGCACGCAACAAGACCGTGCCCACAACCGAAGGAGGATGCCATGAGTGACAACAAGCGTCGTGATCTGCTGAAGGCAACTGCCGGGGTCGCCGCCGGCGCCGCATTGGGCGGCGGTTCCGCACTGTTCTCGGCCAACGCGTTCGCGCAGCAATACAAGGTGACCCCGGAGAAAGGCGCGAAGCTCCGCGTGCTTCGCTGGAAGCGCTTCGTGCAGGGCGACGAGGACGTCTGGGCGGCGAACACCAAGAAATTCACCCAGATGACGGGAATCGAGGTGCGCGTCGACGCCGAAGGCTGGGAAGACGTGCGTCCGAAGGCCGCGGTCGCCGCCAACGTGGGCAGCGGTCCCGACATCATCATCAGCACGATGGAGGACGCGCACCAGTATCCGGACAAGCTGGTCGACGTTTCGGATCTCGCCAACTACCTCGGCAACAAGTATGGCGGCTGGTTCGACGCGGCGAAGGCGTACGGGATGGAAGGGAAGAAGTGGGTCGCGATCATGATGGGCGCGGCCGGCAACGCGATCGTCTATCGCGACAGCCACGTGAAGGCCGCCGGATTCGACACGTTTCCGCGCGACATGGCCGGCTTCCTCAAGCTCTGCCAGGCGTTGAAGGCAAAAGGGACCCCCGCGGGCTTTGCGCTCGGCAATGCGACGGGCGACTCGAGTTGGACACATTGGCTTGTCTGGGCGCACGGGGGCAAGCTGGTCGACGCGAAGAACAACGTTGTCATCAACAGCCCGGAAACGATCGCCGCGCTCGAATATTCGAAGCAGCTGTACGAGACGTTCATACCGGGCACGTTGTCATGGCTCGATCCGAACAACAACAAGGCGTTCCTGGATGGGCAGCTGTCGCTGACCGCCAACGGGATCTCGATCTACTACGCCGCCAAGACATCGCCGGACCCGAAGCTGCAGGAAATGGCCAAGGACATCGGCCACGCGTACTTTCCGGTCGGCCTCGATGGCAAGGCACGTGAGCTGAACCTCGTTTTCCCGATGATGATATTCAAGTACTCTAAATATCCGAACGCCGCCAAGGAATACCTGCGCTTCATGATGGAGAAGGAGCAATACGTGCCGTGGCAGGAAGCGTCGATCGGCTATGTCTGCCATCCGCTGGGAGCGTACGAAAAGAGCGCGTTCTGGACGGCTGACCCGAAGAACATTCCATATCGCGACTGCATGAAGAACATGACGCCGAACGGATACGCCGGCACGATGGGCTACGCATCGGCCGCGGCGACCGCGGACTTCATCATCCCGAACATGGTTGCGGAGGCGGCGTCGGGTTCGAAGACGCCCAAGGAAGCGGCCGAGCGGGCGCAGAAGCGGGCGGAGCGCTACTACAAGGTCTGACGGTTCGCCATGCGCCGACGCTAACTTTCAGTCGGCCGAAGCGTTTCGACAATCTCGATCTGCGCGGATCGAGGCGTCGCCTCGGGCGCGACGCTCGATCCGCGCGGGCCGGGCGCTTTTCCCGCAATTCAACGGCCGGACGCGCGCCGCGCCTGCCCTCGCCAGCGATGGATCACTTTCGATATAGAGTTGCGTATTCGTACTGAAATCCTTTTCACCTGAGCACGCACACCGGAACCTCGGCATCTGACATGGCCACGCGCCAATCCGCGCTTTCCCGCGCGCTCGACAATCGCACGACCCTCGGGCTGCTGTTCCTGGTGCCCGCCGCGGTGCTGCTGCTGCTGTTCCTCACCTATCCGCTGGGACTGGGAACATGGCTCGGGTTCACCGATGCCAAGATCGGGCGGGACGGCCAGTGGGTCGGCATCGAGAACTTCGTCTATCTTTGGGGCGATGCCGTCACCCGCCTCGCGCTGTTCAACACGCTTTTCTATACCGTCGTCGCCAGTGCGATCAAATTCGTCCTCGGACTCTGGCTTGCCCTGCTGCTCAACAAGCACCTGCCGTTCAAGGCGATCCTGCGCGCGGTCGTGCTGCTCCCGTTCATCGTCCCCACGGCACTGTCGGCCATCGCGTTCTGGTGGATCTACGATTCGCAGTTTTCGATCATCAGCTGGAGTCTGCTCAGACTCGGTTTCATCAGCGAGTACATCGATTTCCTCGGGCAGCCATGGCATGCGCGCTTCGCGACGATTGCCGCCAACATCTGGCGCGGCGTACCGTTCGTCGCGATCACGCTGCTGGCCGGCTTGCAGACGATCTCACCGTCCTATTACGAAGCCGCGAGCCTCGACGGCGCGTCCGACTGGCAGCAGTTCCGCTACGTGACCCTTCCCTTGCTGACCCCGATCATCGCCGTCGTGATGACGTTCTCGGTGCTGTTTACGTTCACCGACTTCCAGCTGATTTACGTGCTGACGCGCGGTGGGCCGTTGAATTCGACCCATCTGATGGCCACGCTGTCGTTCCAGCGCGCCATATCCGGCGGCAGTCTGGGTGAGGGTGCCGCGATCGCCACGGCGATGGTGCCGTTCCTGCTCGCGGCAATCCTGTTCAGTTATTTCGGCCTGCAGCGGCGCGCGTGGCAGCAGGGCGGGAGCGACAAATGAGCGAGCAAGGCGCCGCCCGCGACGTCCCGCCGGAATCTGCCGATTCGCAGGGGATGAATTATCTGGTCTCGCTGCCGCGGCGGGTTGTCACCGTCTACGCGCCGCTGACCGCGTTCCTGATCGTGCTGCTGTTCCCGTTCTACTGGATGGTGATCACCGCAATCAAGCCCGATGAAGAGCTGCTTTCGCGCGAAGGGAATCCGTTCTGGGTGAAGAACCCGACGCTCGCGCACATAAAAAAGCTGCTCTTCGACACCGCCTATCCCGACTGGCTGTGGAACACCGTTCTGGTCACGGTGGCCGCGACGTTCATCTCGATCTTCGCGAGCGTGCTCGCCGCCTACGCGATCGAGCGGCTGCGATTCCGCGGCGCGCGTTACGTCGGCATGAGCATCTTCCTGGCCTATCTCGTGCCGCCCTCGATCCTGTTTATCCCGCTGGCGGCGATGGTCTATAAGCTCAACCTGTTCGACACGCGGCTCGCGCTGATCCTCACCTACCCGACGTTCCTGATTCCGTTCTGCACCTGGCTGCTGATGGGCTACTTCAAGTCGATCCCGCTGGAACTCGAGGAGTGCGCACTGATCGACGGCGCGAGCCGGCTGCAGATTCTGATCAAGATCATTCTGCCGCTGGCGGTGCCCGGCCTCATCTCGGCGGGGATTTTCGCCTTCACGCTGTCGTGGAACGAGTTCATCTACGCGCTGACGTTCATCTCGTCGTCGGAGGTGAAGACGGTCCCGGTCGGGGTCATCACCGAGTTGGTCGAGGGCGACGTCTATCACTGGGGATCGCTGATGGCCGGCGCACTGTTCGGCTCGCTGCCGGTCGCCGTGCTGTACTCGTTCTTCGTCGAGTACTACGTTTCGGGCCTGACGGGCGCCGTCAAGGAATGACCGGCGCTTGAATTCGGCGTTCGCGCTGCCAATTCGGTAAACACGCGGGTAAAATGCGGTTCGCGCACTTCACCCGACGGAGTAACCCTATGAGCGTCCAGGACACCATCCGCGACCAAGTCACCAGCCATCGTGTTGTCCTCTATATGAAGGGCACACCGCAATTCCCGCAATGCGGATTTTCGGCGACGGTCGCCGAGATCCTCAAGCGCTGCGGCGTCACCGACTACTACACGGTCGACGTGCTGGAAGACGCCGACATCCGGCAGGGGATCAAGGAGTTCGCCAAATGGCCGACGATCCCCCAGCTCTACGTCGACGGCGAGTTTGTCGGCGGATGCGACATCATCAAGGAGATGTTCCAGGCCGGTGAGCTGCAGCCGCTGCTCGTCAAGACGACCGCCTCGTAGCACCGGTCCCGCGGCCGCTGATCCGGGCGGCCTGCCCGAAAAAAACGGGCCGCTCGGCGCGGCCCGTTTTGCTTCGCGACGCACCAATTAATGTCCAACAACGCAGCGCAACGGCGCACATCGCGTTTCCGGCGCGCCCGATCGGCTCGGTCAAACGATTGTGCAACAGCGACTTATACGATTGGCACGGGCCCGGCTGACGCCCTTCCGGTTTTGCGGGCACGGATGCCCAGCGCAGAGCGTGGGCGAGGCGCCGCAGGCGGCCGCGACCCCTGCCACCGATCGATGCCACCACCACCGGGGAGTCCATGGAAGCCATCAAAGCCGGCAATGACACGCTGTTCATCCTTCTGGGCGCGATCATGGTACTCGCGATGCATGCGGGCTTCGCGTTCCTGGAGCTGGGCACCGTCCGCAAGAAGAATCAGGTCAACGCGCTGGTCAAGATCCTGGTCGATTTCGCGGTCTCCACGATCGCCTATTTCTTCATCGGCTACGCAATCGCCTATGGGGTGACGTTCTTCGGCAGCGCCGAAGCGCTCGCGCAACGGAACGGCTACGAGCTCGTCCGCTTCTTCTTTCTGCTGACGTTCGCCGCCGCGATTCCGGCGATCGTCTCCGGCGGCATCGCCGAGCGCGCCAAGTTCAACCCGCAGCTCGCGGCGACGTTTCTGCTGGTCGGCTTCGTCTATCCGCTGTTCGAGGGCATCGCCTGGAACGGGCACTACGGCATCCAGGCCTGGTTCAAAAGCGCATTCGGCGCGGAGTTCCACGATTTCGCCGGCAGCGTCGTCGTCCACGCCATGGGCGGCTGGATCGGGCTGGTCGCCGTCGTGATGCTGGGCGCGCGGCGGGGCCGCTACTCGAAGGACGGCAACGTCTCGGCACATCCGCCTTCGTCGATTCCCTTTCTTGCGCTGGGCGCGTGGATCCTGTCGGTGGGCTGGTTCGGCTTCAACGTCATGAGCGCGCAGACGCTGGAGAAAATTTCCGGACTGGTCGCGGTGAACTCGCTGCTGGCGATGGTCGGCGGCACCATCGCGGCGTTTGTCGCCGGCCGCAACGACCCGGGCTTCGTCCACAACGGGCCGCTCGCCGGACTGGTGGCCGTCTGCGCGGGCTCCGATGTGATGCATCCGCTGGGGGCGCTGGCGACCGGCACCGTCGCCGGCGGGCTGTTCGTGTTCATGTTCACGCAGACCCAAAACCGCTGGAAGATCGACGACGTGCTCGGCGTATGGCCGCTGCACGGCATCTGCGGTGCGTGGGGTGGCATTGCCGCCGGCATCTTCGGCGCAAAGGCGCTGGGCGGAATGGGCGGCGTCGCGTTCGCTTCGCAGGTCGCGGGAACGGCGCTCGGCGTGCTTGTCGCCGTGACCGGCGCGGCGATCGTCTATGGACCGCTCAAGGCGGCTCTGGGCTTGCGGCTCGACGCCGAGGAGGAATTCAACGGCGCCGACCTCACGATCCACAAGATCACGGCGACACCGGAGCGCGAGGCGTCGTGGTGAAGATGTCCCGGCGTCAGGTTCGAGCCCGCTGCACGCGCCGCACTTCGGGAATCCGCCGCAACGCCCGCATCACATGCGCGAGATGGCGGCGGTCCTTCACCTGGACGCTGAAGAACATCGCCAGCACGTCGGTGCCGTCGGGGCGCTCCATCGACACGTTGTCGATGTTGGCCTGCGCGTCGGCGATCGCGGTAGCGAGTTCGGCGAGCAGGCCGCGGCGGTCGGCGACGAGGATCCGGATGCCCGCATCGAATACACCCTCCACGTCCGGCGCCCATTCGACGTCGACGAGCTGATCGGGATCGGGCCTCTGCTTTTTGAGCGTCACGCAGTCGCGGGTGTGCACGATCAACCCCTGGGCCCGGCGAAAATGGCCGATCACCGTGTCGCCGGGAATCGGGCGGCAGCACTTTGCGTACTGGATCGCGACCCCCTCGACGCCGCGCAGCGTCAGCGCCGTCGGTTTCGTCGCCCCGCCGGTTGCCGCGGG
>JAAFGU010000349.1 GCA_010365205.1 Aromatoleum sp.
CCGGCAGCGGGACCCCGGTCCGGAACGTCGACCGCGTGCGTGTCGTTCATCCCGGCCTCGGCGAGCGCGCGGCGTCGAAGGGCCGCAGTCGCCCGCGCTGGCGCATCACGGCCGCGTCGAGCAGCATGCGTCCCGCCCAGCGAAAGATGTTGAACTCGCGTACGACGCCGCGCATGAAGCGCATCCGTTCGCGCTGTTCTGCGGCCGGCATCCTCAGCGCCACGTTCAGCGCGGAAGCGCATTGGTCGGCATCGTACGGATTGACCACCAGCGCCTCGGGCAATTCGCGCGACGCTCCGGCGAACTGCGACAGGATCAGCACGCCCTGCTCGTCGTCGCGCGCGGCGATAAACTCCTTGGCGACCAGATTCATGCCGTCGTGCAGGCTGCTGACGAAGCACAGATCCGCCGCGCGGTAGTATTCGTAGACGGCTTCGGCCTCGTGATGCTCGGCGATCAGCACGATGGGCGGATGTTTCGCCTGCGGGTAACGCGCGTTGATCGCCGCCGCCAGTTCGCGCACGCTGGTGGCGTAGTCGCGGTAGTTGTCGATGCTGCCGCGGGTCGGCGCCGCGATCTGCACGAAGGTGTAGCGGCCGATCCACTGCGGCTCGATTTCGAGCAGCCGTGCCGTGGCGTTGAATCGCTCGACGATGCCCTTGGTGTAGTCGAGCCGGTCGATGCCCACGCCGAGCCGATGGTCGGGCGGAAGCTTCAGCCGGGCGCGGACATCGCGCCGAGCCTCGGCGACGCTCTTCTGGATCGCCAACGCTTCGGGCGGCCATTCGATGGAGATCGGATAGCGGTTCACCTCGGTGATGTCGCCGCGCAGGGTCACGCTGAAACGCTCGCGATCCACGCGCGCTTCGAGCATTCGGTCGACCGTGTCCAGAAAATTGTTGCAGTGGAACTGCGTGTGGAATCCGAGGATGCTGCTGCCGAGCAGACCGTCGAGCAACTCGGCGCGCCAGGGACAGATGGCGAAGGCCTCGGGGTTCGGCCACGGAATGTGCCAGAAAGTGATGATCGTCGCCGCGGGAAGGCGCTCGCGGATCATTCGCGGCAGCAGGGCGAAGTGATAGTCCTGCACCAGTACGATCGGGTCCTTCGTCTTCGCCTCCGCGACCACGGCGTCGGCAAAGCGGGCATTGACGTTGCGGTAGTGTTCCCAGTCGGACGAGCGGAAGGTGGGCCGGACGTGCGCGTTGTGGCAAAGCGGCCACAGCCCTTCGTTGGCGAAGCCGGCGTAGTAGCCGTTCTCCTCTTCCTTGGACAGCCAGATGCGGCGGATCTGATAGAGCGGATGCTGCGGCGGAACCGCGACGCGATCGTGACGGTCGACTGTCTCGCGATCGGCCGATCCGCTGCCGTGGGCGATCCAGGTCCCCGAGCACGCGCGCATCACCGGCTCGAGCGCGGTGACGAGCCCGCTCGCGGGGCGCTGGATGCGAATTCCCTTGTCGCCGCGGACGTGGATGTAGGGCTCGCGGTTGGACACGACGATCACGTCGTTGCCGTGCAGCTCGCTGCGCAGCGTCGCGCGCAACGCGTCCTGATCCCAGATGCGCTGGCTGCCGTCGAGCGGGCGGTACTGCCGTTCCAGATCGCGGATCAGTTCGCGCATCTCCTGCGCGATCGGGCGAAGTTCGGGCGCGGTGCTCGCCCCGGCCGGCCGCAGGATGCCTTCGCCGCGCAGCAACGCACGCAAGCCCGTCACCCATCCGCGCCAGGAGAGCTGCGCGATGATGACGGTGATCAGCGCGATAGAGGCGCTCAGAGCGATGAAGAAGTAGAACAGGTAGCGGCGGGTCTCCTCGCTGCGGCGCTCGACGAAGCTCATATCGTGAACGAGCACAAGGCGCGCATCGGGCGCCGCGGGGGAGTCGATGGCGCGGACGGCGACATGCAGCGGCCCCTTGGCCGAATGCAGGACATGCTCGCCGCCATCGCCCCATGAATCGAGGGTCGAGCAGTCGATTTCACGCGGAAAGTTCGGCGTGGCGAGCCGTTCGTCGTTGCCATTGACGCAGACGGCGACCGCGTACAAGCGTTCGTCGCGCAGCATCCGGTTGAACAGCAGCGTGATGCCCGGCGTCGAGCCGGCCAGCATCAGATTGGACAGCGGCTCCTGCACCGCGGCGGCAATGAGGCTGGAGCGCATGTCGAGGTCGCGCACGAACCAGCGCTGCATCAGCGCATCGGTGAGTGGAACCGCCGCGTAGGCGAATACACCCAGCGCAAGCAGCAGCGGCACCAGAAAGCGCAGCGATAGTCGCATGATCGATGGTCGGTTCAGGGTAAATGGGGCGATGCGATTCGCGTGTTGCGGGGCAAAATGCCGCGGCGCCCCATCAAATGGCGACCGCCGAATCGCAACGAGGTTCCCTGCGAGAGGGCGTCATCGTCTCACACCGCGCCCAAGGGGGACAGGTGCGGCGGGCTTGAACCGCATTGACGTGACACGCGGTCCGGTCGATCGATACCGCGGGCGTGGCGATCTTCGCGGCGGTCCCGCGGATGATGGCTCGCCACTGCAAATCCAGGCAACGCATGGCGGAGGACAGCCTAAAGCGGCGGCCGACGCTGCGCCCAGGGTCGCGCCGACTCCAGCGCGGCGGCCGCGGTGAAGAGATCTTCTTCGCGCCACGCACGCGCGACGAGCTGCAACCCCACCGGCAATCCACCCGCGGTGAAGCCCGCGGGAATCGACGCGGCCGGCTGCCCGGTCAGATTGAACGGATAGGTGTAGCACACCCATGTGACGAGGTTGCGGCCCGGGAGTCCGGGCGGAATCGTGACCCCCGCATCGACGCCGGCGACCGGGAGCGTCGGCGAGAGCAGCAGGTCGTAGCGGTCGAAAAAGCTCCGCACCCGCTCGCGGAACGCGTAGCGATCGACGACGCAGCGGTAGTAGTCGGCGATCGGTTGGGCCATCGCCTGCTCGATCGTCGCCGCGACTTCCGGATCCAGCAGGTCGCGGTGCGCCGCAAGCACGGGTCCGAGGCGGGCGCCCACGCTGGCATAGAACTCGGCGGCCCACAGGTCGGCCGAATCCGCGCCGAACGGAGACGCGACTTCCTCGACGCTGCAGCCCATGTCCGTGAATGCGCGCGCGGCTTGCGTGGCGATCGCCAGCACTTCCGGCTCGGGCGACGCGTAGCCGTAGGTCGGCGCCCAGGCGATTCGCAGCGAGCGCGGATCGCGCTCGCAGGCGCCGGAGAAATCAGGAACCGGTGCGGGTGTGGAATGCGGATCA
>JAAFGU010000350.1 GCA_010365205.1 Aromatoleum sp.
TCGGATGCACGGGGCCGTCGCGCGACATGATCGTCCGCGGCGCGACGCCTCCGGGCGCCGCCGGCCGCGTTTACGGGTTCGTCTATTCGGGGCTCGACCTGGGCGGGGTGCTCGGTCCGATCGCGTTCGGCTTCCTGCTCGACCACGATGCCGCGCGCATGGTCTTCCTGGTCGCCGCGGGCTGTTTTTTCCTCGCCATCGCGACGGTCGTCCAGGCGCGGCGGACGACGCTGCGGCGCGGCGCGCCGGCGTTGACCTGATGCGCGCGCACTGACGATGGACCTTGGCACGGCCGGGAAGACCGGGACCTTTCAGGATTCTTGATGATCGACCTTTACTACTGGACGACACCCAACGGCCACAAGATCACCATATACCTCGAGGAAACGGGGCTGCCTTACACGATGCATCCGGTCAACATCAGTCGCGGCGAGCAGTTCGTGCCGGCGTTCCTCGCGATCTCGCCGAACAACCGGATTCCGGCGATCGTCGACCACGCGCCGGCCGACAGCGGACCGGCGATATCGCTGTTCGAATCGGGCGCGATTCTCAATTACCTGGCCGACAAGACGGGCCGGTACATTCCGGCCGCGCTGCGCGGGCGCTGGGATTGCCTGCAGTGGCTGTACTGGCAGATGGGCGGGCTGGGACCGATGGCGGGGCAGAACCACCACTTCGCGCTGTATGCGCCGGAAACGTTGCCGTACGCGATCGATCGCTACGTCAGGGAAACCGGGCGCCTCTACGCGGTGCTCGATCGCCGGCTCGCCGATCGCGAGTTCGTCGCCGGCGAGTACTCGATCGCCGACATGGCGTGCTATCCGTGGGTGCTGCCCGAGCGGCAGGGCCAGAACCTGGACGACTTCCCGTACCTCAAGCGGTGGAAGGCCGCGATCGCCGCGCGGCCCGCGGTGCAGCGCGCGTACGCGCTGGCGAAGACGATCAACACCACGCCGGCGATCAGCGACGATCGGGCACGCAAGGTGCTCTTCGGCCAGGACCGCACGACGGTTCGGTGAGCAACATCGCCAGCGATCGGTCGCGACATCACGGCGGCGCGCGCTCGAGCAGGCGCACCGAAGCGGGCGTGCGCGGCAGCCAGCGGTCGACGTCGAATCGCGCGCGCTCGACATAGCCGGGAATTACGGTGAACGCGACGACGTAGCGATCGTCGTTGACCCACCACCAGCTCTTGCCTCGGTGCTGCTCCTGCGGGCGTATCTCGAAGCGATAATAGCCGTTGTATTCGAAGCCGCCGTCGATGGTTTCCGGCGTCCCGCCCATCGCTTCGGCGGCGCGAATCGCGTCCCAGCGTGCCCGGTTCCACACGAAATAATCGTGCGTGGCCATTGCGCCGAGTGCCAGCACGCCGGCGATCCAGGCCAGCGCCGCAGCCTGTGCCGCACGTTGCCCGACCGGGCTCGGTGGTGCCGGCTCGGCGCGCGCCGCAAGCGCCAGCACGAACGGCAGCACGAACAGCAGATAGCGATCGATGTAGTCGGTGATAACGAACGGTCCGAGATAACCGGCGATGAGCGCGAGCAGGAACAGCCGCTCGCCACGGTCGCCTCCGTCGCGGGCGACGCCGCCGGCGATCGCGCGTGCCGACAGGAATACGGCGCGGCAGAGCATCGCGATGCCGAAAGCGACGGCGACGCCGGCGACGCGCCAGATCAATCCGGGGCTGCGGTCGAGCGGCGCGATGCCCGTCGGCTGCCCGTCGTACAGCACGAACGGTCCGATGCCCGCGGCATCGATCACGTTGTGGTCGCGGTACGGCGGCCAGAGCCCGGTCGCGACGGTCACCGCGACCAGCAACGCCACCGCGGCGAGCAGGATCCAGCGTTCGCGTGGACGGCGCGGCAGGCCGAGCCACAAGAGCCACGGCGCCGCGAACAGGCCGAGATAGGCGACGATCGATAGGAAATTGGTCACGACCCAGCCGCGATAGTAGCCGCCCTCGTTGTCGGCGATCTTCTGCAGCGCCGGAAGAACTCTTCCGTGCAGGTATTCCTGCGCTTGCGGCACGCCGGGACCGTGCGCCAGGTACGCCTGATAGGCGAATTCGACGGCGAGTACGGCGGCGAGCGGGGCGATGCCGATGGCGAGCGTTCGCCGCCGCCATGGACGATTCGCGGCGAGCCAGGCGATGAAAAACGCGGCTGGAATCACGACGACCACCTGACGCTGCAGCATTCCGATCGCGGTCAGCGCGGTGGCCGCGGCAAGCACGGAAAGGGCAGGGTCCCGCAGCGCCCGGAAGAAGAGTGCCGCGGCGGGCAGCGCGAACAGCATCCCGTACAGGTCCGTCATGTAGGAATTGGAGAGCACCGGCCAGCACGGCATCGCCATCACGACGAGGGTCGCGATCAACGCGTCGCGACGCCGCACGCCGGCGGTGACGAACCAGCCGAACGTCAGCCATGCGACGCCGACGGAGACCGCCTGCGTCAGGTGGCGCAGCGCGCTGAACGAGTACCCGGCAAACCAGGCAACGACGCCGCCGGCGAGCGTCTGCGGCAGCAGGTTCATCGCGATCCAGTCCGAAAGGCGGATGCGGTGCTCGTCCAGGAGCCAGCGGACGCTGTGCGCGTACGCCCAGTCGTCGTTGATCGGAAACTCTCCGCGCGGATCGACGGCGACGACCAGCGCGAGCGCGCAGGCGACGACCAGCAGCGGGGCGTAGCGGTCGAGGAGGCTTTCTCGCTCGTCGCGTAATCCGGCGCCGCGGTTCATCCTGGCGCCCTCAAGACGCGCGCCCGCGTGGAATTCGACGCACAATTCCATTCATCTGAACACCCACAGCCGGTAGATCGCGTAGTTGGCGAACGTCAGCGCGATCGTCGTGGCGATCTGCGCGGGCCACACGGACAGACCAGCGGCGAGCAGCGATGCCAGTAACGCGCCATTGGCGACGAACTGGATGCCGAGCGCGACGAGAAAGCGCTGTCCGGCGATCGCGAGGCTGTGCGACGGCGTGAAGACGTGGCGGTACGACAGCAGGAAACGCGTCAGCGCGCCGCCGCCGAAACCGACCGCGCTGCCCGCTACCGGATCGATGCCGACGCGCAGTAGGCCGTACAGGATCGCGTAATGCACGCCGACGGCAAGAAAGCCCGTCGCGACATGCAGCGAGAAGTTCGCGAGCAAGGCGAGCGCCGGGCGTTGCGCGAACCGTTGCGCCGGGTGCTGGGCGGGGCGGCCCTGCCGCGACGACCCGGGTTCTGGGCGCGGCATCGGTCAGCGACAGAGGTTC
>JAAFGU010000351.1 GCA_010365205.1 Aromatoleum sp.
TGACCATCGGAATCGCGCGTGCGCGGGGGTCGGCGTGTCGTCGTCGATGACCGCGGGCGGATGAGCGCCGCCTTTTGCATCATGTGCGCCGCCGACGGCGAAGTCGCCGGGGGCGACGCGGCCGCCGATCGCACCGAGGAGTCCTGCCGCCAGCACAATCGCCGGAAATGGCAGGGCGAACGCGAATATCGCGACGAACGCCGCCGCCGCGATCGCCCACAGTACCGGGCGCTTGAGCGTACGCGAGCCGATGCGCCATGCCGCATGCAGCACGATGGCGACGACCGCTGGTTTGATCCCGTACAGGATGCCTGCGACCGCTGGAACGTTGCCGTACGCCATATAAAGCCATGACAGCGCGGCGAGCAACACCAGCGACGGCAGCACGAACAGACCGCCCGCGATGACGCCGCCCCAGCTCCGGTGCATCAGCCAGCCGATGTACGTCGCGAGTTGCTGCGCTTCGGGGCCAGGCAGCACCATGCAGAAGTTGAGCGCATGCAGGAAGCGGCGCTCGGAGATCCAGCGCTTCGTGTCGACGAGGTCGTGATGCATGATCGCGATCTGGCCCGCGGGGCCGCCGAAACTCACGAAGCCCAGCTTCATCCAGTAGCGAAACGCTTCGGCGCGCGAGGGCGCCGGCGGCGCGACGGGGACGGTCGCCGCACTGCCGGCGGGCAGCTCGGTCGACGTGTTCATGCGCGCAACTTTTCCGGCTCCCATCCGTGTCGTTCGCCCTGCGCTTCGCGGCGCCATGCATACAGCGAGTCGTAAACGAGCATTCCCCACTTCAGCATCGCGTGATCGTCGCGGAACATCTGCGAGAGACCGAGCGACATTGCGAGCAGGCCCGGGGCCTGCGGCGCGAGCTCGGGCACGCCGGTGTCGGCGCCGCGGACGATCGTCGCGAGCTCGGTCAGCGCCGGATCGGCGAGGTCGTGCAGGCGGATGAACGCATCGAAGCTGCATTCGGGGCCGCGATGCGAGTAGCGAACGTCCGGAATGTCGTAGGGCTCCGCGCCGTTCGCGGCGCCGAAGGCCCGGACCTCGGCGTTGGGCACGTAGAAGAATTCGGCGGATGGATCGACGAAGCGTCGGATCAACCAGGGGCAGGCGACGCGGTCGATCTTCGGCCGCTCGCGCGTGACGCAGCGGGTGGGTGGACGAAACGGCACTGTCTCGTACGCCGCGTCGCGCCAGCCGACGATCCCGCCGTCGAGGAAGCGGGCGTCGAAGCCGCGCGCGGCGAGCCCCGCGGCCGCGTTCTGACTCACCTCGTGGCCGTGGACACAGTAGACGACGACGGGGCGCCAGGGCTCCAGCGCATCCGCCCATTCGGTGACCGTCTCGGGCGGACGTTTCACCGCGCCGGGAATGACGTGGGGGTCCTCGGCAAACGCCGGCTGCCGGCGGACGTCGACGAGCGTCGGCGGCGGGAACGCCGTGCGCCGTTGTGCCAATTCATCAGGGGTTATTGCCGCAATGGGGTTCATCAAGTTCCTCCTGCCGCGCGGGCGGCAACGAAGCAGAACTTGGACGGCGTTGCGCCGTCGCTGCGGCGGGGCGTCTGCGCACGGCCCCATGCCGCATCGTACGATCAGCGCGCGCGCGATGTCAACATCACACCGCGTCAGATCAGGCCCTCGAGCAACTGGACGTCGACCAGGTCTCCGATCGCGCAGTTTCCAGTCTCTGCGGACAGCACGATGAAGCAGTTCGCCTGCGACATCGAGGACAGGATGCCCGAGCCCTGGTCGCCGGTGGTGCGGACCGTCCATCCGCCGCTGCCGTCTGCGGCGAGGATGCCGCGCTGGAATTCCGTGCGGCCGGGTGCTTTCCTGATCGCTGCGGCGAGCCGCACCTTGAACGCCGGCTGCGGCGTGACGTCGCGCTGTCCCTGCAGGATCCGCAACGCATCCTGCACGAACTGGTAGAACGTCACCATCACCGACACCGGATTGCCCGGCAGCCCGAAGAAATGCGCGCCGCCGATCTTGCCGTAGGCGAGCGGGCGTCCGGGCTTCATCGCGATCTTCCAGAACAGCACCTCGCCCAGCTTGTCCATCAACTGCTTGACGAAGTCGGCCTCGCCGACCGAAACACCGCCGGACGTGATGACGACGTCGGCGCAGGCGGCGGCGCTCGCGAACGCGCGCTCGAGCGTTTCCGGCACGTCGGGCACGACGCCCAGGTCGACGATGTCGCAGTCGAGCCGCGTCAGCATTCCGTACAGCGTATAGCGGTTGCTGTCGTAGATGTCCCCTGCCGCCAGCGGCGTGCCGACGGACTTGAGCTCGTCGCCGGTCGAGAAGAACGCAACGCGGAGCTTGCGATACACGGTGACCTCGCCGATGCCGAGCGACGCCATCATGCCGAGCTCGGCTGGCCGCAGCCGCTGGCCGGTCCGGAACACAACCTGACCGCGCGTGAGGTCTTCGCCGGCGAAGCGGCGATTCTGGCCGGCCTTCCCGACGGCGCCGGCGGCAATCCGCACCCCGTTCACGTCCTCGGTCGTACGTTCCTGCATTACCACGGTGTCCGCCCCCGGCGGCATCACGGCGCCGGTAAAGATGCGCACGCACTGCCCGGGCCCGACGGTGGCGGCCGACGGCTTGCCGGCGAACGACTCGCCGACCCGCTGCAGCACGGTGTCGCCGGCCGCCGCGAGATCGGCGAAGCGCACCGCGTAACCATCCATCGCGGAATTGTCGTGGCCGGGCACGTCGACCGGCGAGATCACGTCGGCGGCGAGCACCCGGTTCAGCGCCTGCCGGATGTGCGCTCGCTCGTGCGCCGTGACCGGCGCCAGGAACGTGCGGATCAGCGCGCGTGCACGGTCGACCGGCATCGAGTCCGGGTCGTAGTCGTCGGCGCAGGAGGCTTCGTGCAGTGTCTTGGGTTCGGTCATTCGGGAATGGTAAGGGCGGCGGCGAAAGCGCAATTCTATGCCGGGTCCGGCGCGCGCGGCGACGATCAGGAACGATCGACCAGCGCAAGGATTCGTTTCAGCCGCTGCGGGGCGCGTTGGCCGCGAGTTCGTCGAGGGTGTTGATGTTGCGGAACGCGTCGACTTCGTCGTCGAAGGCAACCTCGACCCTACGCAGCGTCGCGTACCAGAAGTCGATCTTGCGGCCGCCGCCGGCGAGGAACGCGGCAAGATGCGGCAGCACGTCGCGCCGCACCAGCGCGAACACCGGATGCGGCTGGTCGAAGGTCCTGGCGACGGCGAGCTCGGCGTCGTTCACCGCCATGCCG
>JAAFGU010000352.1 GCA_010365205.1 Aromatoleum sp.
GGTAGCGGCAGCCGTTCATCCATCGCCAGCGGCAGCGCGTCGACGCCGGCGATCGCCTGGTCGAGCTTCAGCGACAGCCCCGCGACGTCGACGAACGGCATCGCCTTCACCCGATCGATATCGCGGGCGAGCGCGCGACGCAACGGAAGAAACTGCGGCCGATCGAGCCGCTGCAACTTCGCGTCGGCGAGCTGCAGCGCCGTGAGCGCCGAGGGCACGTTGCCGGCGAGCTGCAATTGTTGATTCGCGACGAGCAGCATCTGTTCGACCTCGGTCAACGCGATCTCGTCGCGCGACGGCGCCAGGTCGCGATAAAGCGCTTCGAGCGCCGCCTGCTGTGCCTGCGACTCGTCGACCCGCGCCTCGAGCAAGGTGATCTTCGCCTGCAGGTCGCGCAACTCGGTCGCGAGTTCCGTCTGCGCCTTGCCCGCCGCCTGGATGTAGGTCTCGATCGCGCCCAAACGTTGCGCGACCTCGCCGCGCAATCCCTGCTGCGTCCGCCGGACATCGAGCCATACGGCGAATACGACGATCGCCAGCACGGCGACAACGGCCAGCATCGCGCGGGCGGCGCCTCCGCTACCGGCGAGCCGCGAGAGGGGCGGCGCCCCGGGGTTGCCGGCGGGCGCTTCGGGACGGAGAGGGGATTCGGACATGGGCGCGCACCGCGACGGATTCGACACCGATTCTAGCAGGGGGCACTCTGTTGGCCGCATGAACGGATTCGCCGGCTTCGGCGCGGTCGACTACAATTGGCGATTCTGCGCATCGCGGATGGGATCCTTCGGCGCCCTCCGTCGCCGTTCCGGCCTTCCATCGCCTTTCTGCCGTGCTTGCCATCCTCGCCATCGTCGTCGTCTCCGCCGCCTTCGCGCTGGGCTATGTGTTCGGCCGTGCGCGCCGGCCCGGCCCGCCCGCGGTTCCCTCTTCGGTTCCCCCGGCGGTTCCCACCCCGGTTGTCCTATCCGTGGTGGTGCCGCCGCCGGCGGTGACACCCTCGATCACCCGGCCCGATGAACCATCGCCGGAGACCGGGCGCGCGATCGCCGAGCGAACGCGCATCATCCGCAGCTACGAGGCCGAAGCGACTCTCCTGCGCGGCCATCTCGTCACCGGCGACGCCGAGATCGCCCAGCTTCGCTCTTTCGCCGCGGATCGACGCCAACAGTTCGTCGATCTCGCGCAGGCGCGTGCCGACACCGCGCGCTACCGGCAAATCGTCGTCGATCTCGAAAACAACGCGCCGTCGCTGCTGTTCGGACCCGGCGCGCCGGACGATCTCAAGCTCATCGTCGGCGTCGGACCCGTTCTCGAACGGATGTTGCATCAGCTCGGCGTCGGCACCTACCGCCAGATCGCACACTGGAGCGAACGCGACATCGACGACTTCGATGCCAAACTGCCCGAATTCCCCGGCCGCATCCGGCGCGACGGCTGGGTGACGCAGGCGCGTGCGTTGCATCAGGCCAAATTCGGCGAAATCCTGCCGAGCCGAGGATCATGAATCCCACGCTCCGAGCGAGCGCGACCGCATGAGCACCTCGTCCCCCGCGCCCGCCGCGACCGTGCAGGTCTCCGCCAGCGCGCTGGTCCCCGTCGCGATTCTCACGCTTGTCTGGGGCTGCAACTGGCCGGTACTGAAGATGGGCGTAACCGAAATGGCGCCGCTGAGCTTCCGCGCGTTGACGCTGCCGTTCGCCGCGTTGGGGATGCTGCTCGTGACGCTGCTCTCCGGCGACTCCATCCGGATCCCGCGCGCGCTGTGGCCGAAGGTCGCGACGCTGGCGCTGTTCAACATCACCGGCTGGAACGCCCTCGTGCTGTTCGGCTTGCAGCAACTCCCGGCAGGACGCAGCGCGATCCTCGCCTACACGATGCCGATCTGGAGCGTGCTGTTCTCGCTGGCGCTGCTGCACGAGCCGCTGTCAAAACGCAGGATGGTCGGGCTGGCGCTCGGCATGCTCGGCATGGGCGTGTTGCTCGGCGACGACGTGCGCAATTTTCAACGCGCGCCGACGGCCGCGCTGCTGATCCTCGGCGCCGCGATCGCATGGGCGTTCGGCACCGTGCTGTTGCGCAAGTGGAAAGTGCCGATCCCGCAGAACTCGCTGTCCGGCTGGATGATGCTGCTGGGCTGGGCGCCGATCGCGCTGCTTGCGCCTTTCTTCGCGCCGGGGCCGATGCACGCGCCGTCGGGCGCCGCGTGGTTCGCGATCCTGTACAACATCTTCCTCGCCGGCACGCTCGCGCACTGGGCGTGGTTCACGCTGGTGCGCACGCTTCCGGTCGCCATTTCGGCGATGTCCTCGCTGCCGGTGCCGATCGTCGGCGTGTTCTCCGGAATGCTAGTGCTCGGCGAAAAGCCCGGGCCCGGCGAGTGGACCGCGTTGGCGCTGGTCATCGCCGCGATGGTCGCGGTGCTCTGGTCGCCGAAACCCCCGCCCGCGCCGATGGCGCCGGACGATTAACTCAACTCGGGGATCAGCGCCGGCAACGGCTTGCCGCCGAACCACGCATCGAGATTCGCCCGGCACAGGTCGCCCATCGCCTTGCGCGTTTCGTGCGTCGCGCTGCCGACGTGCGGCAGCAGCACGACGTTGTCCATCGCGAACAACGGCTGCGGGATGTTCGGCTCGTCCGCGAACACGTCCAGGCCCGCGGCTTTGATCGTCCCGTCGGCCAACGCCTTCACCAGCGCCGCTTCGTCGATGATCGAGCCGCGCGCGATGTTGACGATCGTGCCCTTCCTGCCGAGCGCCGCCAGCACATCGGCGTCGACGAGATGCTTTGTTTCGGCGCCGCCGGGGCAGGCGACGACGAGGAAATCCGACGCCGCCGCCAGGCCTTTCAGGTCGGGGATGAAACGGTACGGCACGTCCTGCGGCTTGCGTCCGGTGTAGGCGACCGTCATCCCCATCGCGGTGAGACGCTTGGCGATCGCTTTGCCGATGCGGCCGAGGCCCAGGATGCCGACCGTCCTGCCGCCGAGCTTCGTCGTCAGTTCCGCCCCGCGCTTGAGCCATTCGCCGGCCTGGACGAAGCGGTTGAGGCGAACGAATCCGCGGCCGGTCATCATGATCAGCGCGACGGCGACGTCGGCGACGTCGTCGGTCAGCACGTCGGGCGTGTGCGTGACCTTGATGCCGCGCTTGCGGCAATAGTCGACGGGCACGCCATCGTAGCCGACGCCGAACACCGAGATGATCTCGAGCTTGGGCAGGGCGTCGAGCAGCGACGTCGGCGTGACCGTCCCG
>JAAFGU010000353.1 GCA_010365205.1 Aromatoleum sp.
CGTCACGCTCCCGCCACGCCGGCGGCCACCGGCGGCATCTTCGCCGGCGCGTGGTGGGCGCGGCAGCGGTCGTCCGCCTGCGCCATTTCGAGCAGGAATTTCTGCATGTCCCACGCGCCGGTCGGGCAGCGTTCCGCGCACAGCCCGCAATGCAGGCAGACGTCCTCGTCCTTCGCCATCACGCGCCCGGTCGCGAGCGGGCCGGACACGTAGAGGTCCTGGGTCAGGTCGCGCGCCGGTACACGCAACCGGGCACGCAGCTCGGTCTCGTCGGCGTTGGCCGTGAACGAAATGCAATCCATCGGGCAGATGTCGACGCAGGCATCGCATTCGATGCAGAGCTTGTCGGCGAACACCGTTTGCACGTCGCAGTTGAGGCAGCGTTGCGCCTCGGCGAACGCGAGCTTGGGGTCGAAGCCCAGCTCGACCTCGATCTTGATATTCTTTAGCGCGAGCACGGTGTCCTTCAGCGGCACGCGGAAACGCCGGTCCTGCGCGATCGCATTGTCGTAGCTCCACTCGTGGATGCCCATCTTCTGCGAGACGAGATTGGTCAACGGCGACGGACGCTTGGTGATGTCCTTGCCGCGGCAGACGAGATCGATCGATATCGCCGCGTCGTGGCCATGGGCGACCGCCCAGATGATGTTCTTCGGGCCGAACGCGGCGTCGCCGCCGAAGTAGACGCCGGGACGGCTCGAGGCGAAGGTCACCTTGTCGACGACCGGCATGCCGGATTGGTCGAACTCGATGCCGAGATCGCGCTCGATCCACGGAAACGCGTTTTCCTGGCCGATCGCGACCAGCACGTCGTCACAGGAGAAATGGATTTCCGGCTCGCCGGTCGGCACGAGGCTGCGCCGTCCCTTCTCGTCGTATTTCGGCGCCACCTTTTCGAACGCGACCCCGGTGAGCTTGCCGCTCGCGTGGGTGATCGCCTTCGGGACGAGAAAGTTGTGGATCGGGATACCCTCGTGCGCCGCGTCCTCCTTCTCCCACGGCGAGGCCTTCATCTCGTCGTATCCGGAACGGACGACCACCTGCACATCCTCGCCGCCCAGGCGCCGCGCGCTGCGGCAGCAGTCCATCGCGGTGTTGCCGCCGCCGAGCACGACGACGCGCTTGCCGATCCGCGTGGTGTGCCCGAAGGAGACGCTGGCCAGCCAGTCGATCCCGATGTGAATGTTCGCGGCGGCCTCGATGCGGCCGGGCACCTCGATGTCGCGGCCGCGTGGCGCCCCGCTGCCGACGAAGACCGCGTCCCAGCCCTCGGTCAACAACGCCTTCAGGCTGTCGACGCGTTTGCCGGGGCGGAACTCGATGCCGAGGTCCAGCACGTAACCGACTTCCTCGTCGATCACGCTCTCGGGGAGCCGGAACTTCGGGATCTGCGAGCGAATCATGCCGCCCGCGCGCGAATCGCCGTCGAACACGACGAGCTCGTAGCCGAGCGGGGCCAGGTCCCGCGCGACCGTCAGCGACGCGGGGCCGGCGCCGACCAACGCGACGCGCTTGCCGTTCTTTTTTTCCGCGGGCCGCGGCAGCCGATCGCGGATGTCTTCCTTGTAGTCGGCGGCGACGCGCTTCAGCCGGCAGATCGCAACCGGCTCGGGTTTGGCCTTCCTGTCGCCGCCCTCTTCGACGCGGCCGCGGCGGCACGCGGGCTCGCACGGGCGGTCGCAGGTGCGTCCGAGAATCCCCGGAAAGACGTTCGACTTCCAGTTGACGAGATACGCATCACCGTATTGGCCCGCCGCGATCATGCGGATGTATTCGGGGACCGGCGTGTGGGCCGGGCAGGCCCACTGGCAATCGACGACTTTGTGGAAATAGTCGGGATTCGCGATATCCGTCGGCTTCAAACAACCTCCTCCAGGTAGCGGCCCCGGTCCGGTTGGGTGTCGTTGATGTTCTCGTGCGGTGCCACCGCAACAAGAGGCCGGACCGTGGCTTCGCTGCCCGCGATGCTACGCCAGCGCGCGCGCGGTGGAAAGATATCGGCCGCGCGCTGCGCTATTCCCAGATCGAATTGTGGTCTTTCGTACACTCGCGACCGCGGCTTGAACTTTGCTTCGATCAGCTTCGCTGGCGCTGCGGTCAGTAAGGTTTCAGCGTCCATTGCGCCTGCGGGCGCAGGTCGTGCACGACAATCAGGCATCGGCCGTTCTCGCGCCTTCGAACGCGCCGCCCGGTAGAATGACGCCCTCCCCTGACTTGCGCCACGCTGAAGATCCCACCATGAACGCTCCCTGCCGCGGCCCGCTTCGCCTCACCCAGTTCAGCCATGGCGGAGGCTGCGGTTGCAAGATCGCGCCGGCCGTGCTGCAGCAGATCATGGCCAAGGCCGCCCCGCTGCCCGTTCCGAAGGAACTGCTGGTCGGCATCGAGACGTCCGACGATGCCGCGGTGTACCGCATCAACGACCATCAGGCGATCGTCGCGACGACCGATTTCTTCATGCCGATCGTCGACGATCCCTACGATTTCGGCGCCATCGCCGCGAGCAACGCGATCTCCGACGTCTACGCGATGGGCGGCACGCCGCTGTTCGCGCTGGCGCTGGTCGGCATGCCGGTCAATCAGCTGCCCGTCGACACGATCCGACGGATTCTCGAGGGCGGCGAAGCGGTATGCGCGAAAGCCGGCATTCCGGTCGCCGGCGGCCATACGATCGATTCCGTCGAGCCGATCTACGGCCTGGTCGCGATCGGACTCGTGGATCCGCGCAACCTCAAGCGTAATTCGGGCGCACAGCCCGGCGACGTGTTGGTGCTCGGCAAGTCGCTCGGCATCGGCATTTACAGCGCCGCGCTGAAAAAGGAAAGGCTGTCTGCCGAAGGCTATGCGGCAATGATCGCCAGCACGACGCAACTCAATACGCCGGGAATTCGCCTGGGCACGCTCCCGGGTGTACACGCGCTGACCGACGTCACCGGATTCGGCCTGCTCGGTCATCTGCTCGAGATATGCAAGGGCAGCGGCGCCGGCGCGAACATCGACTTCGCGCGCATTCCGCTGCTCCCAGGCGTGCTCGAACTTGCGCGCGACGGTGCGGTCACCGGCGCCTCGGCGCGCAATTGGTCCGGCTACGGGCCGGACGTGGTGCTCGCCGGCGGTATCGGCGACGTCGAGCGCGCGCTGCTGACGGACCCGCAAACCTCCGGCGGACTGCTTGCCGCGTGCGCACCGGACGCCTTGCACGACGTGCTCGCGATCTTTCGCGGCGAAGGC
>JAAFGU010000354.1 GCA_010365205.1 Aromatoleum sp.
GGGCGCCGGCGGACGCGAGCCGGCGGCGATCTCGCTCGCCGCGGTTGCCGTCGCCGCGTTGGCGATCGCGTGGTCCGCGAACCTTTTCAACTTCATGGACGGCAGCGACGGCCTCGCCGCCGCGATGGCGGTGGTCGGGTTCGGCACCTACGGAGCCGCGGCCTGGCATTCCGGCGCCTCGCCCTGGGCGTACTGGACGCTCGCGGCCGCCACCTTGCCGTTGCTCGCGCTGAACCTGCCGCCGGCGCGGACGTTCATGGGTGACGTCGGCGCAGTGCCGCTTGGATTTCTGGCCGCGGTTTTCGGCCTCGCCGGCTGGCGCGCCGGCACGTGGCCCGGATGGTTGCCGCTGCTGGTATTCCTGCCCTTCGTCTCCGACGCCAGCGTGACGCTCGCGCTGCGCGTCCTGCGCGGCGAGCGCGTCTGGGAGCCGCACAAGCGGCACTATTACCAGCGCCTGCATCAGCTGGGCGCCGGGCATCGCGGAACATTGCTGGCTTTTGGTGTTCTGATGATCGGCACCGCCAGTTCGGCGCTGTGGACGTTGGCAGTCGATCCCGCGTCCGGATGGCTCGTTCTCGCCGCCTGGGCTGCCGCTTTTTTGCTTCTTTACGCCGGCATTGATTATCATTGGAACCGACGCAACCCTGCATCTCGATGACGCAACCCCAAAACTGGCGCGCCTGGCTCGCCTTCTTCCACGACATCTGCGCAGCGACCGTCGCCTGGGTCGCGATCTATTGGCTCCGCTTCAACCTTGATTTCAGGGAGCCCTACCTCGCCGACATGTGGTCGACGCTCGCGTGGATCGTGCCCCTGCAGGGGGCGATTTTCCTCGCATTCGGCCTCTACCGCGGACTCTGGCGATTCGCCAGCACGCTCGATCTGCAGCGGATTGCGCTCGCCGCCGGCCTCGGCGCGCTGCTGATCCCGCTCGTCCTCGTGATGTTGCAGCTGCAGGCGGTGGTGCCGCGCAGCGTGCTGATCTTCTATCCGGTGGTGCTGATTTTTCTGATGGCCGGCAATCGCTTCGCCTACCGGATCTGGAAGGAGCATCGGCTGTACAGCCCGTTCGCCGCACTCGGCGAACCGGTGCTGATCGTCGGCGCCGGTGAGGCCGGGGCACGGCTCACGTACGAATTCGCGCGCAGCCGGCAATGGCGCGTCGTCGGCTTGCTGGACGACGATTCGGCCAAGCAGGGACGGCTGCTGCGCAACGTCAACGTGCTGGGGCCGATCGCAGGGCTGCCGTTCTGGGCGCGCAAGTTCGGCGTGCGCAAGGTCATCATTGCGTTGCCGTCGGCCGCCCACGGCGTGCGGCGCCGGGTCGCCGAGATCTGCGCCGACAACGGACTCGAGGCGCTGACGGTGCCGTCGTACGAGGACCTGATCAGCGGGCGCTCTGCGCTGACGACGATCCGCACGATCGAACTCGACGACCTGCTCGGGCGCGACCCTGTGGTGCTCGACAACGACGGTCTGGCCGAATGGCTCGGCAATCGGGTGGTGCTGGTCACCGGCGCCGGCGGTTCGATCGGCGCCGAGCTCTGCCGCCAGATTGCAAGATTCCGGCCCGCGCGGCTTGTGCTGTTCGACATTTCCGAGGCGGCGTTGTACGAAATCCAGATCGCGCTCGGCGATGCCTTTCCGCAGCTGCCGCTGGCGTCGGTCGTCGGCGACGTGAAGCACGTCGCGCTCGTCGAGGAAGTGCTGGCGCGCGAGCGGCCGAATGCGATTTTCCATGCGGCCGCGTACAAGCACGTGCCGCTGATGGAGGAGACCAACGCGTGGCAGGCGGTGCGCAACAACGCCTATGGCACCTGGGTTCTGGCGCGTGCGGCGATCGCGGCGAAGGTCGAGAAGTTCGTGCTCGTGTCGACCGACAAGGCGGTTAACTCGACCAACGTGATGGGCGCCACCAAGCGCCTCGCCGAAATCGCCTGCCAGAGTCTTCAGGGCGGCGGCACGCAGTTCGTGCTGGTCCGGTTCGGCAACGTGTTCGGCAGCGCCGGGAGCGTGATCCCGCGCTTCCGCGAGCAGATCGCGCGCGGCGGTCCGGTGACCGTGACCCACCCGGATATCACGCGCTATTTCATGTCGCTGTCCGAGGCGACGCAGCTTCTGTTGCAGGCGGGCCTGCAGGGGCGCGGCGGCGAGATTCTCGTTCTCGACATGGGGGAGCCGGTGCGCATCGTGGACCTCGCGCATGACATGATCCGGCTTTCCGGCGCCGATCCGGACAGGATTCCGATCGTGTTCACCGGATTGCGACCGGGCGAGAAACTCTTCGAGGAGCCGCTCGCCTCCGAGGAGGCGACGTTGCCGACGCCGCATCCGAAGCTGCGGATCGCGCAGGCGCGCGACGCGAACGGCGACGCGATCGGCAGGATGGTCGCATGGTGCGAGCGCGACCGCGCCGCGGACGACGCCGAAGTTCGCGCGCGGCTGAAGTCGTGGGTTCCCGAGTACGCACCGTCAGCCGGCGCGCCGGTCCAGCCGATTCCGACGGAGCCCGCGTCGGGCGAGGCTGCCAAAGAGCCGTTGCCGTTGCGCGTCCCGCGCAGGCGGTAGTTCAGCGGAATCCTCGCGGGAGCGGAACGCTCAGCGCGAGGCGAGTTTCGCGGCGCTCTCGCCCTCGATCCTGACGCCGAATCCCAGCAACATCGCGCAGAGCGCCCAGAATTCCTTGGCGTTGCTGCGGATGAAAAAGTCGTCGGTCAGATTCTTGAGCACGAACCCGGCCAGCACGCTGAGGCCAATCAATCCAATGAACGCCAGCCGGTCATCGGCGGACCGCAGGAAACGCGCAAAGCGCCACGCGAGCACCGCGAGCATCGCGACGAACGCGGCGAGGCCAGCCGCGCCGAGCTGCAGCCATTGGCTCATGAACACGTTGTGCGCGTGCGACAGCAGCGGATCGTGCAATGCGGCGCGCAACTCGGTCTGGAGGATCGACTTGCCGAATCCGTACCCGGCCAGCGGCCGCTCGCCGATGCGCTCGGCCGTGTAATCCCACAGCGTCAGCCGCGGGTCGTGGGAAAGTGTTTCACCGACGCTCGTATGCGGGGGAAAATTCAGAATGGCGCGCTCGCGCGCCACGTCGACGAACAGCGCAGCCAGCACGAACAGGACCGCAACCAGCGGACCGAGCCAGCGCAGCGGCGCGCGGACGAGTGTCGCGCGCCAGCGCAGCGCCGCCAGCGCCGACGCCGTGGCGAAGACCGCGGCG
>JAAFGU010000355.1 GCA_010365205.1 Aromatoleum sp.
CGCCGCTCGCTCCGCGCGCCGCCGCGCTAATCGTCAGCGGCCACTTCGCTCTCGTGCCAGCGCGCGAGGGCGGCGCGTGACGCCCAGACCGTCAACGCGAACAGGACGACGCCGGTCACCGTGATCAGCACCAGCGCCGCGAACAGGCGCGGAATATTGAGCTGGATGCCGGCAAGCAGGATCTGATAGGCGAGCCCCGCGCCCGCACCGCCGGTGCCGGCGACGAACTCGGCGACGACCGCGCCGATCAGCGCCAGTCCGCTGGCGATGCGCAGTCCGCCGAAGAAGTAGGGGAGCGCGCTGGGGATGCGCAGCCGCAGCAGGACCTGCCAGCGGCTCGCGCGGCACATCCGGAACAGATTCAGCAAGCCGGGATCGACGCTGCGCAGGCCCAGCGTCGTGTTGGAAATGATCGGGAAAATGGCGACGACGACCGCGCAGACGACGAGGGCTGCGCGCGTGTCCTTCACCCAGATGATGATCAGCGGCGCGATGGCGACGATCGGCGTCACCTGTAGCAGCACCGCGTACGGAAAGAAGCTCATCTCGATCCAGCGGCTCTGCACGAACACCAGCGCGACCGCGGCGCCGAGTGCGATCGAGATCGCGAGCGCGGTGAGCGCGATTCCGAGCGTCACGCCGAGTGAGTCGACGAGCAGCGCGCGGTCGGCGACGAGCGTGCGCAGCACGGTGAGCGGTGAGGGGACGAGATAGGGCGGAACGTCGTAGGCGACGACGAGGCCCTGCCACGTGGCCAGAGCGATCGCCGCCACCAGCGCGGGTGCAGCGAACTGCAGGAAACGCGAAGGCGCGCCGTCACGATTCATCGGCTCAGGCCTCCGCGGCCGCGGTCACGGCCGCGCCGGCCCGGGCGACCAGTTGCGACAGTCGCTGACAGTGCGCGGCGAATGCCGTCGAAACGCGGAACGCGTCGCCGCGGGGATACGGCTCGTCGATGGCAACGTCGGCGATCATGCGGCCCGGCCGCGCCGCCATCACGGCGACCCGCGTCGACAGGAACACCGCCTCGACGATGCTGTGGGTGACGAAGACCACGGTCAGGCCGCGCGCTGCCCACAGAGACAGCAATTCGTCATCGAGGCGCTGGCGCGTGAATTCGTCGAGCGCGCCGAACGGTTCGTCCATCAGCAGGAGGTCGGGCGCGGTGACCAGCGCGCGGGCGATCGACGCGCGCATCTGCATGCCGCCGGACAGTTCGCGCGGAAAATGCCGCGCGAATGCGGCGAGACCCACCAGCGACAGCGCCGCAGCGACATCGCGATCGGTGTCGGCGCGCGGCGCGTGCGCGAGTGCCAGCGGCAAGCGGACGTTGCCCTCGACGCGCGCCCAGGGCATCAGCATCGGCGACTGGAAGACCATCGCGAAGCGCCGACCCGGTCCGCCGGTGGCGTCGAAATCGCCGCCCCACCACGAGATCGTGCCGGCGTCCGGCGCGATCAGTCCCGCGATCAGATTGAGGAGCGTCGTCTTGCCGCAGCCCGAGGGGCCGAGCAAGGTCAGGAATTCGCCGCGGCGCGCGGTGAGGTCAACCGGCGCCAGCGCCTGCGTTCCGGTCGGATAGGTCTTCGCGGCGCCCGCGATCTCGACGACCGGCGGCGCCCCGGCGCCCGTGCGGATCGCGCCGGCTGTCAGGGCAGGACCTTCACGGCGTTGACGACCGACAGCGTGTACGCCGTCGCGTAGTCGACGCCGGCTTTGGCGAGGCCCGCGTCGCGCAGGAAATCGAGCGTTTGTTTCCATCGCGCATCGGTCATCGTCAGCAGTCCTCGCGTGGCGGCATCGCCGCCGGCGACGATCGCGTACTCCTTCATCTTGCGGTGGCTGTAAGCAAGCAGATCGTCGCCCATCTGCGGATTGTCGCGCTTGATCAGCGCATTGCCGGGGGCGGGATTGGCGAGATAGCTCTTCCAGCCTTCCGCCGACGCGCGGATGAAACGGGCCAGCGCGTCGGCACGCGGACCGAGCGCGTCGCGCCTCACCACGAGCGCCTCGGAGTACGGCGGATAGCCCAAGTCGGCCAGCAGGAACACGACCGGTTGCACGCCGCCCTTTTCGATCGAGAACGGTTCGGACGTGGCGAAACCCTGCTGCGAAAGCGTCTTGTCGGCGAGGAACGGCTGCACGCTGAACGCGTACGGGCGTTTCTGCTCATCGGTGAAACCGTAGCCCCGCTTCAGCCACGGCCAGAACGTCGTGTTGGCGGCGGCGGCGATCGCGATCGGCCTGCCCTTGAGGTCGGCCAGTTTCGCCACGCCCGGATGCGCGATGATCGCCGTCGGATTCTTCTGGAACGTCGCGGCGATCGCCGTGACCGGCACGCCCTGCTCGGTCGCGGAGATGACCTGCAGCGCGTCGCCCATCACGACGTCGAGTTGGCCGGCGGCGAGAAGCTGCAGCCCGTTGACCTGCGGCCCGCCCATCCTGATCGTCACGTCGAGGCCGTGTTTCTTGTAGGTGCCTTCGGCGAGCGCCTGGTAGAACCCGCCGTGTTCGGCCTGCGCGAGCCAGTCGGTGGCGAATACGATGCGGTCGGGCGCCTGTGCCGCGGCGGCGCCGGCCAGCGCCAGCAACAGCGTTAGCGACAATGAGATGGCGGCGATACAACGCGGGGCGATTCGGATCATCGCGGTACTCCGGATTGGAAAATGGGCGCGACACCGATCGGGCGCCGCTGCCGCGATTATGCTCAAGTTCGCGCCCGCGTGCGCCCCGCGTCTGCCCCGGGTCTGCGATCCGCAACGCCGGCCGAAATTGACTCGGCGGCGCGTGCGCCCGCCCGAGCCGCGCGGCAGCACCAGTATCGGGTCCGAAAACGGCGAGTCGACGGCGCCGGGCGAGGGCATAATCCGGGCATGACGCTCGATGCCGATGCTTGTTACCGCGCGCTCGCGACGCATGACGTCCGTTTCGACGGCCGCTTTTTTGTCGGCGTCTCTTCGACGGGCATCTACTGCCGCCCGGTGTGCACGGTCCGCACGCCGCGCCGCGAGAACTGCAGTTTCTTCGCCAGCGCGGCCGCGGCCGAGGTCGACGGCTACCGGCCCTGCCTGCGCTGCCGGCCCGAGTTGGCGCCCGGACACGCGAGCATCGACGCGACGGTGCGGCTCGCGCAAGGCGCCGTCGACCTGATCGAAAACGGCGTGCTCGACGACGGCGGCATCGAACATCTCGCCGCACGCGTCGGCGTGACCAGCCGGCAC
>JAAFGU010000014.1 GCA_010365205.1 Aromatoleum sp.
TCCGTGGCGGCGCTTGCGCCATCCGTGCCGACGCTTGCGCCATGAGGGGCGGCGCTTGCGCCATCCGTGGCGGCGCTTGCGCCATCCGTGGCGGCGCCGCGGACACGGTCGCCTTGGCGTCGGAATCGATAACTGCAATCACCTCTTGCGAGAGAACCGTCGCGCCGTCGCCCTTCCGCAGCTCGACCAGAATGCCGTCGCCGGGCGCCGGTAATTCGAGCACGACCTTGTCGGTCTCGATGTCGATCAGATTCTCGTCGCGCTTGACCGCCTCGCCGACTTTCTTGTGCCAGTTGACGAGCGTCGCCTCGGCCACGGATTCGGGCAGCTGCGGGACGGTGACTTCGATGCGCATGGGATGCTTCCGGTCAGGTTCCTACGAGCATCTCGCCTTCGCCAAGTTGCGGCCCGAAGGCGGATTCGATGAGTGCGTTCTGCTGCGCGAGATGCTTGGACATGTAACCGACCGCCGTCGACGCCGACACCGGTCGCCCGGCGTACGCGACGATCTGAGCGGGCAGCGCGTCGACGCGGAAATAGGCGCGCAGCCGGTACCAGGCGCCCTGGTTCTGCGGCTCTTCCTGGCACCAGACGATTTCCTTCGCGTTCGGAAACTTCGCGATCTCGGCCCTGAATTCGTCGTGCGGGAACGGGTACTGCTGTTCGAGGCGGATGATCGCCGTGTCGTGGAGCTTGTGTTCGCGGCGATAGGCGGCGAGCTCGTAATACACCTTGCCGGAGCACGCGATCACGCGTTTCACGGTTTTGGCGGTGATCTTCTCGACTTCGCCGATCACGTTCTGGAACCGGCCCTCCGCCAGATCCTCGAGCGAGGATACCGCCTCCTTGTGCCGCAGCAGGCTCTTCGGGCTCATCACGATCAGCGGCTTCTTGTATTTGCGCACCATCTGACGGCGCAGCAGATGGAAGATCTGCGCCGGCGTCGTCGGCACGCACACCTGCATGTTGTGCTCGGCGCACAGCTGCAGGTAGCGCTCCGGCCGCGCCGACGAGTGCTCGGGCCCCTGGCCTTCGTAACCATGCGGCAGCAGCATCACCAAGTCGCAGATGCGTCCCCATTTCACCTCGCCGGAGCTGATGAACTGATCGATGACGACCTGTGCGCCGTTGGCGAAATCGCCGAATTGCGCTTCCCAGATGACCAGGCGCGTGGGTTCCGACGTCGTGTAGCCGTATTCGAAACCGAGCACGCCGTACTCGGTCAGCACCGAGTCGATGACCTCGAACTCCGGCTGACCTTCCTTGATGTGCTCCAGCGGCACCCAGGTGCCCGCATCCCACTTCTCGCGGTTCTGGTCGTGAAGCACCGCATGCCGGTGCGAGAACGTGCCGCGGCTGACGTCCTCGCCCGACAAGCGGACGCCGTAGCCGTCATGAAGCAGCGCGGCATAGGCCAGCGTCTCGCCCATCCCCCAGTCGAGCCGCTGCTTGCCCTCGGCCATCGCGCGCCGGTCGGCGATCACCTTTTCGACCCGCGAATGCAGCTTGAAGCCTTCCGGCACCTCCGTGACCTTGCGCGCCAGCGCCTTCAACGTCTTCATCGGCACCGCCGATTCATACGGCTCCGTCCACGCGCGGCCCTGGTAGGGCGTCCAGTCGACCGAGAACGGCGGCTTGTAGTTCGACAGGATCGTGGTGTTCGTATGCAGGCCCTTGTCCATGGCGGCGCGGTAGGCGGTGACCATCGCGTCGGCTTCCTCCGCATTGATCACGCCCGCCTTGACCAGCGCGTCGGCATAGAGCTTGCGCGTACCCGGATGCTGGGCAATACGCTTGTACATCAGCGGCTGGGTGACCATCGGCTCGTCGGCCTCGTTGTGGCCGAGCCGGCGAAAACAGACGAGGTCGATGAACACGTCCTTGTGGAACTGCTGCCGGTATTCGAGCGCCATTTCGACGGCGAGCAGACAGACCTCGGGATCGTCGGCGTTGACGTGGAAGATCGGCGCTTCGGCCATCTTCGCGATGTCGGTGCAATACAGCGTGCCGCGCGTGTCGCGCGGGTCGGACGTCGTGAAGCCGATCTGGTTGTTGATGACGATGTGAATCGTGCCGCCCGTGTAGTAGCCGCGGGTCTGCGCCATGTTCAGCACTTCCTGGATGATGCCCTGACCGGCGACGGCGGCGTCGCCGTGGAGCAGGATAGGCATCACCTGGTCGCCCTTCTCGTCACCGCGGCGATGCTGACGCGCGCGGACCGACCCCTCCACGACCGGATCGACCGCTTCGAGGTGCGACGGGTTGAACGCAAGCGTCAGATGCATCGGACCGCCCGGCGTGGCGATATCGGACGAAAAGCCCTGGTGGTATTTCACGTCGCCGGCCGACAGCTTCTGACTGTACTTGCCTTCGAATTCCGAGAACAGGTCGCCCGGAATCTTGCCGAGCGTATTGACCAGCACGTTGAGGCGGCCGCGATGCGCCATCCCGATCACGGTCTCCTGCACGCCGCCGGTGCCCGCCAGCTGCAGCAGGTGGTCGAGCATGGGGATCAACGTGTCGCCGCCCTCGCCCGAAAAGCGCTTCTGTCCGACATACTTCGTGTGGAGGTAGCGTTCGAGCGTCTCCGCGGCGGTGAGCCGCTCGAGTATGTGCCGCCTCTGTTCCGGCGAGTATGTCGGCTGCGAGCGGATCGGCTCGAGCCGCTGCTGGACGAAGCGCTTGGTCGCCGTGTCGGAGATGTACATGTACTCGGCGCCGAAGGTCCGGCAGTAGGTTTCCTTCAACGCCTGGATCAGATCGGAGAGGCGCATCCGTGGGGCGCCTGCCTTGAACGAACCGACGTCGAACTCGGTGTCCATGTCGGCGGCGGTGAAGCCGTAGGTCTTCAGATCGAGGTCGGGGATGTGCATCGGCTCCTGCCGGCCCAGCGGGTCGATCTCTGCGTGGAACATCCCCAGCGTGCGGAACTTGCCGATCATCTGCAGGACGAGCACCTGCTTGTGCATCGTCGTCGCGTCGACCATCGCACCGGCGACCTTGCGGCTCTTGCCGAGCTGGATGAACGACTCGATGATCGGCGTGTGGGCGACGTCGGGCGCGCCTGCGCGCAGCGAGTCGAAGTACGCCCGCCAGTCGTCGCCGACCGAACCCGCATCCGTGAGGTAGTGCTCGTACTGCTCCTCGATGAACGGCACATTGCCGCCGAACAGCGTGCTGGTGGACTCGAAGTCTTTCATCATCGTCATATCGTCCCCTCGACGGGCGAAATCGGCGGCGGGCGCCACGGGCGCGGCCGGGCCGGGCTAGCGCTGATCGATCGGCTTGACCGACCGCCGGGTCGCACCACTGAACAACTGGCGCGGACGGCCGATCTTGTACTCCGGATCGGCGATCATTTCGTTCAACTGCGCGATCCAGCCGACGGTGCGCGCCAGCGCGAAGATCGCCGTGAACAGCGGCACCGGGATGCCGATCGCCTTCTGCACAATGCCCGAATAGAAGTCCACGTTCGGGTAGAGCTTGCGCGAGACGAAGTATTCGTCTTCCAGAGCGATTTTCTCGAGCGCCATCGCCAGCTTGAACAGCGGATCGTCGTGCAGGCCGAGTTCGGTCAGCACCTCGTGACAGGTCTCCCGCATCAGCTTCGCGCGCGGGTCGTAGTTCTTGTAGACGCGGTGACCGAAGCCCATCAGCTTGACGCCGGAATTCTTGTCCTTGACCTTGGCGATGAAATCGCCAATCTTCGCGGCGCCTCCCTGCGCCTGGATTTCGCCCAGCATATTGAGGCACGCCTCGTTCGCCCCGCCGTGCGCCGGACCCCACAGGCAGGCGACGCCGGCTGCGATCGCGGCGAACGGGTTGGTGCCCGACGAGGCGCACATCCGCACGGTGGACGTCGACGCATTCTGCTCGTGATCGGCGTGCAGGATGAAAATGCGGTCCATGGCCCGCGTCAGAACATCGTTGATCTTGTAGTCCTCGCAGGGGGTCGCGAACATCATCCGCATGAAATTCGCGGCATACGTCAGGTCGTTGCGCGGATACATGTAGGGCTGGCCAACCGTGTACTTGTACGCCATTGCGACCAGCGTGGGCATCTTGGCGATCAGGCGGATCGCCGAAATGTCGCGCTGACGCGGGTCATTCAGGTTGATCGAATCCGGATAGAACGCGGACAGCGCGCCGACCAGCCCGGTCATTACCGCCATCGGATGCGCGTCGCGACGGAAGCCGCGCATGAAGAACTGCATCTGTTCGTTGACCATCGTGTGCCGGGTCACGCGCATCACGAAGTCGTCTTTTTGCGCGACATCGGGCAATTCGCCGTACAGCAGCAGATGGCAGGTATCCATGAAGTCGCACTTGATCGCCAGCTCCTCGATCGGATAGCCGCGATAGAGGAGTTCGCCCTTGTCGCCGTCGATGAAGGTAATCGCCGATTTGCACGCGGCGGTCGACATGAATCCCGGGTCGTACGTGAACTTGCCTGTCTTCCCGTAGAGGCTGCGGATGTCGATCACGTCGGGGCCGAGCGAACCCGGCAGAATCGGGAACACGACCGACGGCGAGCCGTCGGAGAAACTGAGCGTGGCACTGCGGTCGGTGGGCATGGCGACTACTCCTGGCAAGGTGGTTCAACGGCGGGCGTCAGCGCGGTTGCGCTCCGCGCCCGCGGGGTTCGGATCGCTCTCCTCGGATACGGATGTCGTCGGCACCTATTTGTCACGCCACGGGATCAGGCGGCACGGAGCGCGCGGAGCAGCGGCCCGACGCTCGCCTCCGCCGGCTCCGCCCGGCCGGCGAGCAGATCCCACAAATCGTGGTCGGCGAGATCGAGCAGCCGGTCCAGCGCCGCCACCTCACCCTCGGTCATCGTCTCGCCGCGTGTGTCGAGGAACCGCGCGAGGATCAGGTCGTTCTCCAGCAGCCCGCGGCGGCAACGCCAGCGCAGCCGATTCAGTTCGGTCGGCGTCATCGCGGCAACCCTACACCGTGCGCTTCACCATGCTGTCCCTGATCTTGACGATCGCCTTCGTCGGGTTGAGGCCCTTCGGACATACGTCGATGCAGTTCATGATCGTGTGGCAGCGAAATAGCCGGTACGGGTCCTCGAGATTGTCCAGCCGCTCGGACGTCGCGTGATCGCGCGAGTCGGCGATGAAGCGGTACGCCTGCAGCAGTCCGGCGGGCCCGACGAACTTGTCCGGGTTCCACCAGAACGACGGGCAGGCGGTCGAGCAGCAGGCGCAGAGAATGCATTCGTAGAGGCCGTCGAGTTCGTCGCGGTCCTCCGGCGACTGCAGCCGCTCCTTTTCCGGCGGCGGCGTGTCGTTGACCAGGTACGGCTTGATCGAGTGGTACTGCTTGAAGAACTGGCTCATGTCCACGATCAGATCGCGGATCACCGGTAGCCCGGGGAGCGGCCGCAGCTCGACCGGCTCCTTCAATTCCTTCAGGTTGGTGATGCAAGCCAGCCCGTTCTTGCCGTTGATGTTCATCGCATCGGAGCCGCAGACGCCCTCGCGGCAGCTGCGGCGGAACGAGAACGTGTCGTCGACCGCCTTGAGGCGGATCAGCGCGTCGAGCAGCATCCGGTCGGTCGACTCCAGCGCGACGTCGTAATCCTCGACGTACGGCGCGGCGTCCGATTCGGGGTCGTAACGGTAGACGCGGAATTTCATCCGGGAGGCTCCGGGCGGTTAATACGTGCGGGCTTTCGGGGGAAACGCTTCCACCGACAGCGGCTTCAGGTTGACCGGCTTGTATTCGACGCGGTTGCCGCTGCGGTACCACAGCGTGTGCTTGAGGAAATTGGTGTCGTCGCGGTCCGGATAGTCGCTGCGGGCCTGCGCCCCGCGCGACTCCCTTCGCGCGGCGGCCGAAACGATCGTCGCCTTCGCCGTCTCGATGAGGTTGTCGAGCTCCAGCGCCTCGACTCGCGCGGTATTGAACGTCCTGCTCTTGTCGCGGATTGCGATGCGCTGCACCCGCTGCTCGAGTTCCGTGATCTTGCGCACGCCTTCGTCGAGCAGCTGCTGGTTGCGGAACACGCCGCAGTGCGCCTGCATCGCCTTGCGAATATCGTTGGCCACCACCGGCACCGACTCGCCGGACGCTGCGCCATCGAGCCGGGCGAGCCGCGCCAGCGCGCGGTCGCCGGCGTCCTTGGGCAGCGTCTTGTGCGCCTTGGTCTTCAGCGCCTGGTCGACGATGAAGTTGCCGGCCGCGCGGCCGAACACGAGCAGGTCGAGCAGCGAGTTCGTGCCGAGCCGATTGGCGCCGTGCACCGATACGCAGGCGCACTCGCCCACGGCGTACAGACCGTGCACGACCTCATTCGGTTCGGAATTTTTCGGCGCGACGACCTGGCCGTGGATGTTGGTCGGGATGCCGCCCATCTGGTAGTGGATCGTCGGCACCACGGGAATCGGCTCCTTGATGCAATCGACATTGGCGAATTTCAGGGCGATCTCGCGGATCGACGGCAGACGTTTCATGATCACCTCGGGCCCGAGATGATCGAGCTTCAGCAGCACGTAGTCCTTGTCGGGTCCGCAGCCGCGGCCTTCCTTGATCTCCTGGTCCATCGATCGCGACACCACATCGCGCGACGCGAGGTCCTTCGCATTGGGCGCGTAGCGCTCCATGAAGCGCTCGCCGTTGCAGTTGAGCAGGATTCCGCCCTCGCCGCGCACGCCCTCGGTGATCAGCACCCCGGCACCGGCCACGCCGGTCGGGTGGAATTGCCAGAACTCCATGTCTTCGAGCGGAATGCCCGCGCGCGCCGCCATGCCGAGACCGTCGCCGGTGTTGATGAACGCGTTGGTGCTTGCGGCGAAAATGCGGCCGGCGCCGCCGGTCGCCAACATCGTCGCCTTCGCCTGCAGCAGCATCACTTCGCCGGTTTCCATCTCCAGCGCAGTGACGCCGAGCACGTCACCGTCGGCGTCGCGCACCAGATCGAGCGCCATCCATTCGACGAAGAACTGCGTCCGGGCGCGCACATTGCGCTGGTACAGCGTATGCAGCATCGCGTGGCCGGTGCGGTCGGCGGCCGCGCACGCGCGCTGCACCGGCTTTTCGCCGAAGTTCGCCATGTGGCCGCCGAACGGGCGCTGGTAGATCGTGCCGTCCGCGTTGCGGTCGAACGGCATCCCGAAATGCTCGAGTTCGTAGACGACCTGCGGCGCCATCTTGCACATGTACTCGATCGCGTCCTGGTCGCCCAGCCAGTCGGAGCCCTTGATCGTGTCGTACATGTGCCACAGCCAGTTGTCCTCGGCCATGTTGCCGAGCGACGCGCCGATTCCGCCCTGCGCCGCCACCGTGTGCGAGCGCGTCGGAAACACTTTCGACAGCACGGCGACGGACAAGCCCGCCTCGGCCAGTTGCAGCGACGCGCGCATCCCGGAACCGCCGGCGCCGATGACGATCGCGTCGAACTTGCGAACCGGAAGGCCGCTCATCGGCCACCCCACAGAATCTGAAGGGTCCAGCCGAGATAGGCGACGAGAACGACGACGGTCGCCGCCTCCAGCAAGAGCCGCAACGCGAACGGCTTTATGTAGTCCATGAAGAGGTCGCGCACGCCGACCCACGCGTGATAGAGCAACGCGACCATGAACAGGAACGACGCGAGCTTGAAGGCCGCGTTCGCGAACAGCGCCTTCCACAGTGCGTAGTCCACGCCACCGTTCCACAACGCGATCGCAACCAGGAGGGCCGTATAGAGCGCCATCAGCACGGCCGAGACGCGCTGGACAATCCAGTCCTTGAGCCCGAAATGGGCTCCCGTCACATGGCGCTCGGTCACCATAGCCACACCCCGACGCTCAGCGTGAGCGCGAGGCTCACGACGAGCACGATGACGCTCGACAGTCGCGCCGGCGCGAGTTCGATGCCCTGTTGCAGGTCGAGCAACAGGAAGCGGATACCGGCGCAGAAATGGTGCAGGTATGCCCATGCGAGTCCGAGCAGGACGAGTTTCGCCAGCGGATGCGATGCTGCGGACCGGAGCTCCGCCCACGATTCCGCGGACGCGAGGCTCGCGCTGACAGCCGCAAGCAGCAGCGGGATACCGAACAGGAACAGCGCGACCCCCGAGATCCGGTGCAGGATGGACACGATGCCCGGCAACGGCAGCCGAATCCGGACGAGATTGAGATAAACCGGCCGGGGCTTGACCACGGGTCGCTCAAGAGCAGACATGTCGGTTCTCGGAATCGGGAAGCGAAACTCGGGCGCGAAGGGCAGCGCCGGCAAGCGGCTGGACGGTGCCCGCTCGGGCGCCGGACTTCAAAACGCAGGGCAAGGTCCGGTGACGGGGCATCGAATCGATTCGCAGAGGCTGGTCCAAGGGCACGGGGAACTGATGCGATGGGGCCAACGTCGGTTCTTTGCACACGGGCCGGCAGATATGGTGCACAGCGGAAAAGTATACCGCGATTCCGCCGGCCGCGACGCCCGCGACGGATGTCCAAGCGGACAAAACGCTGCACCGTTCGCCGTCAGCCCAGCTGGTTCAGATAGTGATGGTGGTGCGTCGCGCAGAGACCGCGCCGCCATTCGACCGGTCGGTCGCCATAGGTGAGGGTGACCCGCTCGACGGCGAGGAGGGGGTGGCCGGGCGCGACGTTCAGGATGCGCGCGCTCGCGGCGTCGGCGGGAATCGCCTTCAGCTTTTCCTGTGCCTTGAGCATTCGCACGCCGAACTGCGTCTCGAAAAAGCTGTACATGGATCCGTGATAGGCCTCGACCCTGGACTTGGTCAGCCCTTTGAACAATGCCGCGGGAAGGGCGATTTCATCGAGTACGACCGGATCGCCCGAGTATTCGAGCATGCGTCTCAATATCACGAGAGGATCGCCGGGCTTGAGCTCCAGCAGCCGCGCGACATCGGCGGTTGCCTTGAACCGACGGACATCGAGAAGACGGGAGGCCGGATACTCGTCGCGGCCATCGTCCCGCCGGATCCGCAGGAACCGGAACATCGACGTCCTTTCCTCGGTGTGGGTCGCGACGTAGGTGCCCTTTCCCTGGCGCCGAACGACGAGGTTGTCGGCGGCGAGCGCGGCGACCGCCTTGCGCACCGTACCCTGCGACACGCCGTAGCGGCGGGCAAGTTCGATCTCGCTGGGCATCGCCTCCCCCGGGCGCCACTCGCCGGCGTCGAGGCTCTTCTCGAGGAGCCTGGTGATCTGCAGGTACAGCGGGCGGAACGACGGCGACGATGTGGGCATGGTGGCGAAAAAACGCTGGCCGGTCGGCCGCGGGAAGCCCGCGAGCGGCGTCGACGCATCGCATTATTGGCTGCGGAGTGCCGGTTGTCTATCTCTTGATTTATATCATATATATGACATAAGACTGGTTTGACACGTCGCAGCACCGAAGCCTACAATCCCGGTTGTCGGTGAGCCACGGTGCCCCCCCGCCCCCTCGGATCGTTGCGTGGCAACCGACCCGAGGCACGCCACGTTGTTCCGCCGGACCCGACCGGAACGAAAGCATTCCGCACTGCCTCTAGTCTGCGCCCGCCTTTGTCGAGGAACTCCCCCATGAAAAAACCCGTCCGCGTGGCCGTTACCGGCGCCGCCGGTCAGATCGGCTACAGCCTGCTGTTCCGGATTGCTTCCGGCGAGATGCTCGGCCGCGATCAGCCCGTCATCCTGCAGCTGCTCGAACTGCCGATCGACAAGGCGCAGGCGGCATTGAAAGGCGTGATAATGGAAGTGGAGGATTGCGCGTTCCCGCTGGTCGCCGGAATGGTCGGCACGGCCGACGCCAACGCCGCGTTCAAGGATGCCGACATCGCGATGCTGGTGGGCGCCCGTCCGCGCGGCCCCGGGATGGAACGCAAGGATCTGCTGCTTGAAAACGCCAAGATCTTCACCGCACAGGGCAAGGCACTCGACGCGGCCGCCAGCCGGAATGTCAAGGTGCTGGTCGTCGGCAATCCGGCCAACACGAATGCCTACATCGCGATGAGGTCGGCGCCGTCGCTGCCGCAGAAGAACTTCACCGCCATGCTGCGCCTCGATCACAACCGGGCGTTGTCGCAGCTCGCCGCGAAAACCGGCAAGGCCGTCGGGGAGATCGAAAAGCTCATCGTCTGGGGCAACCATTCGCCGACGATGTATGCCGATTACCGGTTCGCGACCGCGGCCGGCCAGTCGGTGAAGGCCCTGATCAACGACGAAAACTGGAACCGCACCGTGTTCCTGCCGACCGTCGGCAAGCGCGGCGCCGCGATCATCGAAGCACGCGGGCTTTCTTCGGCGGCCTCGGCCGCGAACGCCGCGATCGACCATATTCGCGACTGGGTCCTCGGCACGAACGACAAGTGGGTGACGATGGGCATCGCGTCGGATGGCAGCTACGGAATTCCGCGCGACGTCATGTACGGCGTCCCCGTCACCTGCAGCAGCGGCGAATTCACGCTCGTTTCGGGGCTCCCGATCGACGAGTTCTCACGCGAGCGGATGAATGCGACGCTGAAGGAGCTCGAGGAAGAGCGCGCCGGCGTGGCTTCGCTGCTCGGTTGACCTTCGTCGCACGGATTACACGGCGACACACCTCCGGAAGTCGAGAATGATTGCCTCCCTGTCCTCCGTGGCCGATCGGTTATTGCGCGCACCGGACAAGCGCACATGACCACGCACTCTGCGGGCGCGAAGTTCCGCGCCGCCCTCGCCGCCGAAAAGCCTCTGCAGGTCCCGGGCGTGATTTGCGCCTATCACGCGATCCTTGCCGAGCAATCCGGCTACCGGGCCGTCTACCTGTCCGGGGGCGGCGTGGCCGCCGGCTCGCTGGGGATGCCGGACCTCGGCATCAGCAACCTCGACGACGTTCTCACCGACGTGCGCCGGATCACCGACGCGTGTTCGCTGCCGCTGCTGGTGGACGCCGACACCGGTTTCGGCGCCTCGGCGTTCAACGTGGCCCGTACGGTCAAGTCACTGATCAAGTTCGGCGCCGGCGCCATGCACATCGAGGATCAGGTTGGCGCCAAGCGCTGCGGGCACCGTCCGAACAAGGAGCTCGTCGCGCCGGCCGAAATGGTCGACAGGATCAGGGCAGCCGTCGACGCGAAGACCGATTCCGATTTCGTCATCATGGCGCGCACCGACGCGCTGGCGGTCGAAGGTCTCTCCGCCGCGATCGACCGCGCTTGCGCCTGCGTCGAGGCGGGCGCCGACATGATCTTTCCCGAGGCGATCACCGATCTCGCGATGTACCGGCAATTCGCGGCTGCCGTGAAAGTGCCGATCCTCGCCAACATCACCGAATTCGGTTCAACGCCGCTTTTCACCGTCGACGAATTGCGCGGTGCGGACGTCGCGCTGGCGCTGTATCCGCTGTCGGCTTTCCGCGCGATGAACAAGGCGGCGCTCGACGTCTATCGGACGCTGCGCCGCGAAGGCACGCAGAAAAACGTCGTCGCCGGGATGCAGACGCGCTCGGAGCTCTACGACTACCTCGGTTACCACGTCTACGAGCAAAAGCTCGATGCGCTGTTCGCCAAGGGAAAATGACCGCGCCGCCCTGGCACTCGGCCCCCGCGCGTCTCGTCGCACTTGCCTTGAGGATTTCCCGATGAACACCGAAGCCAGCACTGCGCCGAAGACCAAAAAATCGGTCGCGCTGTCCGGCGTGGCCGCCGGCAACACCGCGTTGTGTACGGTCGGCCGTACCGGCAACGACCTCGCCTATCGCGGCTACGACATTCTGCACATCGCGAACGCCTGCGAATTCGAGGAAATCGCGCACCTGCTGATCCACGGCAAGCTGCCGACGGTGGCCGAGCTTCGCAGCTACAAGTCGAAGCTGAAGAGCCTGCGCGGCTTGCCGGCGCCGGTGAAGGACGCGCTGGAGGCGATTCCGGCCGCGTCGCACCCGATGGACGTCATGCGCACGGGCGTTTCGGTGCTCGGCACCGTGCTGCCGGAGAAAGACGACCACGCGACGCCGGGCGCGCGCGACATCGCCGACCGCCTGGTCGCGTCTCTCGGATCGATGCTGCTCTACTGGTACCACTGGAGCCACAACGGACGGCGCATCGACGTCGAGACCGACGACGACTCGGTCGGCGGGCATTTTCTGCACCTGCTCCATGGGCAGCCGCCGCAGGCGGAATGGGTGAAGGCGATGCACGTATCGCTGAACCTGTACGCCGAACACGAGTTCAATGCGTCGACATTCGCGGCGCGCGTCATCGCCGGCACCGGCACCGACCTCTACTCGGCGATCACCGGCGCCATCGGTGCGCTGCGCGGCCCCAAGCACGGCGGCGCCAACGAGGTCGCGTTCGAGATCCAGAAGCGCTACGACACGCCGGAAGAGGCCGAGGCCGACATCCGCCGTCGCGTCGCGAACAAGGAGGTCATCATCGGCTTCGGACACCCGGTCTACACGATTGCCGACCCACGCAACAAGGTGATCAAGGAGATTGCGCACAAGCTGTCCATCGACGCCGGCAGCACGCGGATGTTCGACATTGCCGAACGCCTGGAGAGCGTCATGTGGGACGCCAAGAAGATGTTCGCGAATCTCGACTGGTACAGCGCCGTCAGCTATCACATGATGGGCGTGCCGACGGCGATGTTCACGCCGCTGTTCGTCATCTCCCGCACCACCGGCTGGTCCGCCCACGTCATCGAGCAGCGCAGCGACGGCAAGATCATCCGTCCCAGTGCCAACTACGTCGGGCCCGATGACCAGAAGTTCGTGCCGATCGGGGCGCGCCGGTGAACGCAGCGACCCGCGCCTGCGCGTTGACGGCGCCGGCCGCCGACGCGTTCGTCGTCCCGGCGGGGGTCGCGGCAGATTCCGCCATCGCCGTTCGGACGACCGCTCGCGCCTGACCACCTGCACCGAAAACTGACCGCCACGCCATGTCCGCCCCGATCAGCAACGTCCGCCCCAAGCCCGACCAGGTCCTGGTCGACATCGCCGACTACGCGACGCGATACAAAATCACCAGCAGGGAAGCCTACGACACCGCCCGCTACTGCCTGATCGACACGCTCGGCTGCGGCTTCGAGGCGCTGTCCTATCCCGCATGCACCAAGCTGCTGGGACCGATCGTCGCCGGGACCATCGTGCCGAACGGCGCGAAGGTACCCGGCACGTCGTTCCAGCTCGATCCGGTACAGGCCGCGTTCAACATCGGCGCGATGATCCGCTGGCTCGACTTCAACGACACCTGGCTGGCCGCCGAATGGGGACATCCGTCGGACAACCTCGGCGGCATCCTCGCCACCGCCGATTGGTTGTCGCGCAACGCCGTCGCGGCCGGCAAACCACCGCTGACGATGAAGGACGTGCTGACGGCGATGATCAAGGCGCACGAGATCCAGGGCGTGATCGCGCTCGAGAACAGCTTCAATCGCGTCGGCCTCGATCATGTCCTGCTGGTCAAGGTCGCGTCGACCGCCGTGGTCGCCAACATGCTGGACCTGTCGCGCGACGAGGTCATCAACGCCGTTTCGCTCGCGTGGCTCGACGGCCAGTCGCTGCGCACTTACCGGCACTCGCCGAACACCGGCTCGCGCAAAAGCTGGGCCGCCGGCGACGCGACTTCCCGCGCCGTCCGCCTGGCCCTGATGGCCAGGACCGGCGAAATGGGGTACCCGTCGGTGCTGACGGCGAAGACCTGGGGCTTCTACGACGTGCTGTTCAAGGGGAATGCGTTCACATTCCAGCGGCCCTACGGCAGCTACGTCATGGAAAACGTGCTGTTCAAGATCAGCTTCCCGGCCGAATTCCACGCCCAGACCGCCGCCGAGTGCGCGATGCAGCTGCACCCGTTGCTCGAGGACCGGCTGGACGACGTGAGGAAGATCACCATCCGCACGCACGAGTCGGCGATCCGCATCATCGACAAGAAGGGCCCGCTCGCCAATCCGGCCGATCGCGATCACTGCATCCAGTACATGGTGGCGGTGCCGCTGATCCACGGCCGGCTGACGGCGGCTGACTACGAGGACAACGTCGCCAGTGACCCGCGGATCGACAAGCTGCGGTCGAAGATGGAATGCATCGAGGACAAGCGGTTCTCGAAGGACTACCACGATCCGGAGAAGCGTTCGATCGCCAACGCGATCACCGTCGAATTCAAGGACGGCAGCAAGACGAAGGAAATCGTCGTGGAATATCCGATCGGTCACCGCCGACGCCGCAAGGATGGCATTCCGCTGCTGGTCGAGAAGTTCCGCACCAATCTCGCGCGCCGGTTCCCGGTCAAGCAACAGCAGACTATTCTGGACGTCGCGCTCGACGCGAAGCGGCTCGAGGCGATCGCCGTGCACGAATTCGTGGATATGATGGCGATCTGATCGGCCGCGCCGGTCCCCGAGTTTCGAGGAGAAGTCCATGCCGCAGGTCCGATTCCTCGCCGCCGCGCACGTGGCCGTGGCGCTGACGCTCGTCTCGCCGCCACCCGCCGCCGCCCTCGACTACCCGGTGCTCAAGAACGGGCAATGGGAAATCACGATGACCGGCAGCGCGGGCAACGGCGCGCCGCGGACGTCGACGCTGTGCCTCGATGCTTCGACGCAGAAGAACATGCTCGACATGGGCCTCGGCATGCAGAAGGAAATGTGCAGCAAGATGGAGACGCGCCGCGACGGCTCGAGGTTCTATACCGAAGCGGAGTGCCGGATGGGCAATTCGGTGATCAAGGCGAAGACCGTGATGACGATGATCGGCGATACCGCGTACCGCACTGAATCGTCCGCCACATTTGATCCGCCGCTCCTCAAGGATCTGCGCGAGTCGAAGTCCGTGATCGACGGCAAGTACACCGGGGCCTGCCGCGACGGCCTGCAACCGGGCGACCTCGTCACGTCGACCGGGCAGAAGATCAATCTGAAGGACCTCCAGCGCCCAGGCGGCGCCGCCGCCAACGGTAAATAGGGCAAATGAGGCCTGCTCCGCGCAACTTTGCGACCCGATCGACGCCACGCAGATAAGGAATGCCGATGAACCACAATCTCTTCAATTCGCTCCGCGACCTCAAGCTCGCCTCGGGCGCCGCGGTGAAGTTCTACTCGCTGCCGGCGCTGGAATCGGCCGGCGTCGGCAAGATCTCGCGGCTGCCGGTGTCGATCCGGATCGTGCTCGAAAGCGTGCTGCGCAACTGCGACGGCAAGAAGGTCAGCGAGGAGCACGTGCGGCAGCTCGCCAACTGGGCTCCGACGGGCCAGCGCAGCGACGAGATTCCGTTCGTCGTCGCCCGCGTCGTTTTGCAGGACTTCACCGGCGTGCCGCTGCTGGCCGACCTGGCGGCGATGCGCAACGTCGCCAGCGAGATGGGCCACAATCCGAAGATGATCGAGCCGCTGGTGCCGGTCGACCTGGTCGTCGACCACTCGGTGATGATCGACTTCTTCCGGCGCCCCGACGCGCTCGACCTCAACATGAAGCTCGAGTTCCAGCGCAACAACGAGCGTTACCAGTTCATGAAGTGGGGCATGCAGGCCTTCGACACGTTCAAGGTCGTGCCGCCGGGTATCGGCATCGTCCATCAGGTGAACCTCGAATATCTGGCGCGCGGGGTCCATCAGAAGGGCGGCCTCTGTTATGCGGACACGCTGGTCGGCACCGACAGCCATACGACGATGATCAACGGCATCGGCGTCGTGGGCTGGGGCGTCGGTGGCATCGAGGCGGAGGCCGGGATGCTGGGCCAGCCCGTCTATTTCCTGACGCCGGACGTCGTCGGCGTCGAGCTCACGGGCAAGCTCAACGAAGGCATCACGGCGACCGATCTGGTGCTGACGGTCACCGAAATGCTGCGCAAGGAAAGGGTGGTCGGCAAGTTCGTCGAATTCTTCGGCGAAGGCACCGCATCGCTTGCCGTTCCCGACCGCGCCACCCTCGGCAACATGGCGCCCGAGTACGGCGCGACAATGGGCTTCTTCCCGGTTGACGACGCAACGGTCGATTATCTGCGCTCGACGGGACGCACCGACTCCGAACTCGACGCGTTCGCGTCGTATTTCAAGGCGCAGGGTCTCTACGGCATTCCGCGCGCCGGCGAAATCGACTACACGAAGGTCGTGACGCTCGATCTGGCGTCGATCAAGCCGTCGCTGGCCGGCCCGAAGCGCCCGCAGGATCGGATCGAGCTCGGCAATCTCAAATCGACGTTCGAAAGCCTCTACAGCAAGCCGGTAGGCGAGAATGGCTTCGGCCAGCCAGCCGCCAAGTTCGCCGTTCGCTATTCGACGCATCCGGGCAATGCGTACGGCGCGGGCAGCGTCGCCGACAGCGCGCAGCGGCTGCCCGGCAACGGCCAGCCGCGCAACCTGGTCGAGATGGTCGACAACCGGCCGACCCCCGATCGCGTGCCGGCGGTCCCGGGCGCGCCGCTCGAACTCGGCAACGGAGACGTTCTGATCGCCGCGATCACGTCGTGCACGAACACGTCGAATCCGGGCGTGCTGCTGGCGGCGGGGCTCCTCGCCAAAAAGGCCGTCGAGAAGGGCCTGTCGGTCAAGCCGCACATCAAGACCTCGCTGGCGCCGGGCTCGCGCGTGGTGACCGACTACCTGACGAAGGCGGGCCTGCTGCCCTATCTCGAGCGGCTGGGCTTCGGCGTCACCGCGTACGGCTGCACGACGTGCATCGGCAACGCCGGCGATCTCACGCCGGAGATCAATGAGACGATCACCCGCAACGACCTGGTGTGTGCCGCGGTGCTGTCGGGCAACCGCAATTTCGAGGCGCGCATCCACCCGAATCTCAAGGCGAACTTCCTCGCCTCGCCGCCGCTGGTCGTCGCCTACGCCATCGCCGGCACCACGCTGAAGGACCTGACGACCGAGCCGGTCGGCATCGGCACCGACGGTCCCGTCTTCCTCAAGGACCTCTGGCCGACGTCGCACGAAATTGCCGCCGTCATGAGCTATGCGAAGGACCCGGCGATCTACCGGACGCTCTACGGCGATCTCGCCAATGCCAACCCGCTATGGAAGGATGTCACCGGCGCGACGGGCCAGGTCTATCACTGGCCGAAATCGACGTACATCGCGAAACCGCCGTTCTTCGACGGCTTCAAGATGACGACGACGAAGACCGGCGACATCAGGGGCGCGTACGCGCTCGGCATTTTCGGCGACTCGGTCACCACCGACCACATCAGCCCCGCCGGCGCGATCAAGCCGACGTCCCCCGCCGGCATTTACCTTATGGAGAACGACGTCGCCGTGGTCGACTTCAACAGCTACGGCTCGCGCCGCGGCAACCACGAGGTGATGATGCGCGGGACGTTCGCCAATGTCCGCATCAAGAACCTGATGCTGCCGCCGAAGGCCGACGGCACCCGCGTCGAGGGCGGCGTCACGCTGTACCAGTCGTCCGGCGAAAAGCTCCCGATTTATGACGCCGCGATGCGATATGTCGCGCAGGGAACGCCGACCGTCATCTTCGGCGGCGAGGAGTACGGGACCGGAAGCTCGCGCGACTGGGCGGCCAAGGGGACGCAATTGCTCGGGGTCAAGGCGGTGATCGCGAAGAGTTTCGAGCGGATCCACCGGTCGAACCTGGTCGGCATGGGCGTGCTCCCGTGCCAGTTCAAGGGCAGCGATACGGTTCAATCGCTGGGGATCGTCGGCGACGAGAGCTTCGACATCACCGGCGTCGAGACCGAAATCAAGCCGCAGATGGACGTGACGCTGACCATCCATCGCAAGGACGGCAGCGCCAAGAGCGTCCCGCTGCTGCTGCGGATCGACACGCCGATCGAGGTCGACTATTACCTCAACGGCGGCATCCTCCCGTTCGTGTTGCGCGAACTCGTGTCAAAGGCCGCCTGATCCGGCGTCGGCGTCCGGAGTCGGCGTCCGGCTTCGATCGGAGCGGACGGGCTTCCGGCCTTCGATGCGACGCTCCCGTCAAATGGCGCCGACCGCTTCGCGGCCCACGCGTTCGGCCTGTGCCTGTATGGCGAGACGCGCGACGCGCGGACGATTCTCGGCGAAGACCGGATCTTTTATTACCGGCACGAACCGGGTCGCGGCAGCCCCGCGGCGTTTGCGAACGTTTTCCGCTACAAGCTTCTGCACGAGCGCGGAGGCTGGTGGGTCGACCTCGATGTCCTGTGCCTCGCGGACGCGCTGCCCGGCGCACCTGTGAGCCTCGCTCGGGAATACGAAACCATGGTGAACAATGCGATCCTGAAATTTCCCGCGGGGCATCCGGCGATGGCGTACGCCTACGCCGCCGTCCTGAACGCAGCGCGAGGCACCGCCAGCGCCGGGGCGCTCGCGTCGAAAGCGGCGTAAAATAGATCGCGCATCGTTGCTCCGCGGGCCGGTAGTGCAAGCTTGCAGGCCCGTTGCATTTCCCCCGATGATTCCCCCCACCGCCGCGCTGCCCGTGCCGGCCGCGCCGGCCGCCCGCTGAGCGCGACGCGATG
>JAAFGU010000356.1 GCA_010365205.1 Aromatoleum sp.
TCGGGGCCGCGCGTGCAGTAGTACAGCCTGAAGCGCGCGCGGCCCGTGGATTTGAGATGCCGCACCATCGACAGGATCGGCGTGATGCCGATGCCGCCGGCGATGAACAGGAAATTCGTCGCCCGTTCGGCGAGCGGAAAATCGTTGCGCGGAAACGCGCACGCCAGCCTGGCGCCAGCGGCCACGCCGTCGATCAGGCTCGCGGAGCCGCCGCGTCCTTCATCCTCGCGCTTGACGGCGATGACGTAGCGGTCGCGCTCGTCCGGATCGTTGCACAGCGAATACTTGCGGACGCCGCCGCTCGGCACCTCGACATCGATGTGGGCGCCGGGCGTGAACGCCGGCAACTCTCCGCCGCCGGGTTCGCGCAGTTCGAATCGGTGGATGCCCGGCGCAATCGCCGCCGTCTCGGAGACGATGAGCGAAATCGGTGCGGCGGCCGCCGCCATGGTCATGCGGCCGCCTTTCGCGCTGCCGCGGCGCGCGGTTCACATTCCGGCCCACGTCGCGGCGCAGCATGCGGCTTGCCGCAATCGGCGGTCACGACGCTGAAACGGTTCTCGACATCGTTCATGTAAATGAGTATTGTTCTTAGGGACCTAATATTATTCCGGTCACCGCCCTGCAGCAACAGCGGTCGACCCGAAAGCGACCGGAGGCGCCATGCTGACCAGGGAAGAAAACGATCTGCTGTGCCGGGTCGAGGGCGACGCGCCGATGGGCCTGCTGATGCGTCGGCACTGGATTCCGGCCTGCCTCTCCGAGGAAGTCGCGGAGCCCGACGGCGCGCCGGTCCGGGTGCGGCTCTTAGGCGAAGACCTGGTCGCGTTTCGCGACAGCGACGGACGGCTCGGCGTCGTCGACGAGCACTGCCCTCATCGGCGCGCGTCGCTGGCACTGGGCCGCAACGAGGAAAGCGGCCTGCGCTGCCTTTACCACGGCTGGAAGATCGACGTCGACGGCAACGTGATCGAGATGCCATCGGAACCGCGCGCGAGTTGCCTCGCGCAGAAAGTCAGGCACACGGCCTATCCCAGCCGCGAGGCAGGCGGCTTCGTCTGGGTGTGGATGGGGCCCGCGGGGGAGATACCCGAGTTCGAGCCGCCGGCGTGGGCGCCCTCCGCGAACATCCGCACCAGCGTCGTCAAGATCCCCATTGGCTGCAACTGGGCGCAGGTGCTCGAAGGCGCGATCGACTCGGCGCACAGCTCGACGCTGCATTCGACCGACATGGTGCCCGCGCGCGTCGAGTCCGCCGGTGCGACGGCGAAGCAATGGCAGCGCCCGTCCACCGACAAGGCGCCGCGGCTGCAGATCCAGCGAACGGAATTCGGCTTTCGCTACGTCGCGATCCGCCGTCCGATCGAGAACGCCGGCACCCACGACTATCTGCGGATCACGTTGTTCGTCGCCCCGTTCACGACGCTGATACCGCCGAACAACCTGTACAACCTCGCGATCCTCAACATCCCGCAGGACGACACCCATACGCTGTTCTATTTCATCGCCTGGAGTGACAAAGAAGGCATCGACCAGGAGGCCTGGCGCAAATTCTGCGGCGCGCAGATCGGCATCGACCTCGACAACAATTTCAGGCGCATCCGGACGCTGGCCAACGACTTCCTTCAGGATCGCAGCGCGATGAAGCTCGGCCACTTCACCGGGATCACCGGCATCCCGAACCAGGACATCGCGATGTGGGAGACGATGGGCGCCATCGCCGATCGCTCGCGCGAGCGGCTGGGCGCGAGCGACGTCGCCATCGTCGAATTCCGGCGCATCATGGTCGACGCCGCGCGCGCCGTTCGCGAAGGTGGCAAGGCGATCGTCGCGGCGCCGCGACGCGTTCCTCACGTGAAGCTCCGGTCGTTCGAGGGCATCGTCCCCAAGGCCACAAACTGGACGACGCTGGGCGTGGCCGACGAGGAACTCGCATCGCGGCGAGAGTCGGCGGACCCACAACCCGCTGCGGATTGACGGGGCCTCGCTGGCCGCGCCACACTCCGGCATGGCGCGACGCCGCGCGCGCAAGTCCCACTACAACATTCGTCGCGCGCGGCAAGCGCAGCCGGCGACTTCGGAGGAACATCGATGAGCAAGTTCAAGCTGGCCCTGATCATATCCGCCGCGCTGTCGATCGGCATCGCAGTTCCGGCCGGGGCGCAGGATACGCTCAAGATCGCCGCCGGGCAGCGCGGCAACTGGGACACGACGATCGCCGAGGTCGGCCAGCGGGCCGGCATCTTCAAGAAGCGCGGGCTCGTCCTGGAGATACTCTGGACCCAGGGCGGCGGCGAGACGCAACAGGCGGTGATCTCCGGCAGCGTCGACATCGGCGTCGCGCCCGGCATCATGGGCGTGCTGTCGGCGTACTCCAAAGGCGCGCCGGTCCGCATCATCGGCGCCGAGACCACCGGCGCCGCCGACCTGTACTGGTATGTCCCGTCCGCGTCGCCGATCAAATCGCTGAAGGACACCGAGGGCAAGACGATCTCGTACTCGACCAACGGCTCGTCGACGCACGGCATCGTGACGGCATTCATGAAGCAGTACGACCTGAAGGCGAAACCCACGGCCACCGGCGGCCCGGCGCCGACGCTCACACAGGTGATGTCGGGCCAGATCGACGTGGGCTGGTCGGCGCCGCCTTTCGGCCTTCAGCAGCTGGACGAGGGCAAGATCCGCATCATCGCGAGCGGCAACGACGCCGCGGTGTTCAAGGGCCAGACGGTGAGGCTCCTGATCACCAACGTGCAGACGCTGAAGACGCGCAAGCCCGCGATCGAGCGCTTCATGAAAGCGTATCGCGAGACGGTCGACTGGCTCTACTCGGACGACCCCGCGGCGCTCACGACCTACGCCGATTTCGTCGGCATCCCGGTCGCGATGGCGAAGCGCACGCGCGACGATTTCTTCCCCCGCGCATCGGTCGATCCGGACAAGATCGTCGGGCTCGACACGATCGTTCCGGAAGCCGTTGCGCTGAAATTCACCGCGACGCCGCTGACCAAGGAGCAACTCGCCGAGCTGATCCAGATCCCGTCACGGCAGTGATGGTGATGGCGGTGGCGGCGACCCCGTTCCCGGAAACCGGCTTCGGCGCGTCGGCGCAAAACGCCATCGTGGCGGCTCCGCGATGAACGCCGTGCCGGCAGCCGCGCTCGAACGTCCGGCCGGCACGCCGGCTGCCACCGCGCAGTACGGCAGCGACGTC
>JAAFGU010000357.1:0-3199 GCA_010365205.1 Aromatoleum sp.
GGGCGCCACCGGCTGCGACGCGGCGAGCGCGCGGGTCAGCATCGCCATCGCTTCAGGCATCCCGTGGCCGTGCTTCGCCGACAGCAGCGCCGCCGACATCCCGAGCTCGCGCGACAGCGTTGCCGTGTCGATCCGGATGCCGAGCTGCTTCGCCTCGTCGGCCATGTTGAGCAACACCGCCGTCGGCAGCCCGAGCTGGCCAAGCTGCAGCGCGAGACCGAGCTGGCGGTCGACCTGTGCCGCGTTGACGACGACGGCGACGAGGTCGACGGTCGCGTCCTCGAGGAAGTGGCGGACGATCCGCTCGTCGTCGGAGAACCCATGGAGGTCGTAGATCCCCGGCAGATCGACGATCTCGACCATGTCGCCGCCGAGCAGCAGCTTGGAGGCGTAGAGGTCGACGGTGATGCCGGGCCAGTTGCCGACGCGCGCCGACGCGCCGGTCACGCGATTGAAGAACGTCGACTTGCCGGTGTTCGGCATGCCGACGAGCGCGATGCGCTTCATGGCGCCCGCGTCAGCAGACGACGTGGATCTGGCGCGCCTGGCCCCGCCGGAGAATGACGTCGGTGGTGCCAAGCCGCACGTGCAGCGGTCCCGCAAACACGCCCTTGCGGACCATCCGGATCCGTTGGCCAATGCGAAATCCCATTGCCGTCAGGCGCAGCCGCAGCGCGGCGTCGGCATGGATCGCGCCGACAGTGGCGTCGGCGCCGGAAGCGAGTTGGAGGAGCGGAATCATCGTCGATCCAATCGAGAATGATTCGCATTGTGCGCGGATCCTGCCCCGCCGACAAGGCGAAACCTTGATCCGGAACAAGGTTCGGCGAAGAATCGGCGACGCCCGCGCTCGCCGGTCGCCCGACTGCGTCCTCCATGCGCTGCGCGGCGGCCCCAGCGGGGGACGCGGGTCACGCCGCCAGAAACTTCAGCGCGACTCCGTTGCTGCAATAGCGCAAGCCGGTCGGCTTCGGCCCGTCGTCGAACACGTGGCCGTGATGACCGCCGCAGCGCGCGCAATGGTATTCGGTCCGCGCCATGATGAGCAGATGGTCCGTCTTCATGCCGAGATGCCCTGGCAGGTAGTCGTAAAAACTCGGCCAGCCCGTCCCGCTGTCGTACTTGGTGCGCGACTCGAATAGCGGCAGGTCACAGCCCACGCAGACGAACGTGCCCTTCCGCTTTTCGTTGTTGAGCGGGCTGCTGCCCGGATACTCGGTGCCTTCCTGGCGCAACACGGAGAACTGGGCGGGCGTGAGGATCTTTTTCCACTCTTCCTCGGACTTGACGACGGGCACGATGGTGCCGGCGACCGGATTGGCGGCCAGGACGTGGCGCGCAGCGGCCGCGCCGGCAAGCGCCGACAACGTACGCAGAAGGAAATGGCGTCGATGCATGATGTTCTCCGGAAGAGGTCTGGACAATTGTCGGGCGGACGCGCGGCTACTTACGCCCGTCCGTCGGGATTGCGTGCCGCTCAGCGAGCGCCATCGGGCGGACCGCGCTCCGCCGACCGCGCGTCGATCGCGCCTCACCTCGCCGGCACGAATTTCGGCAGGTCGGCGAGTCCGGCGTCGCGAGTTCGGTGCCGGCAAGGCACTCCCGCCGGATCATCGTTCAGTAAACTGCCAAAAGCGACGCCGATCGCCTCGCCGCAGCGATGCTCGATTCGCTTGAGCGAGAACCTCCGGAGATTGTACGCAACCCGGACGCGTCCCGCCTGCTGGCGTCCTCCTCGCGCGAACCGACGGCGGGCGATCAGGGCGCGACACCCTCAGATCTCGCGTCCGACCGCCCGTGCGACCTGCCCGATCCGTTCCATCAGCACGCCGAATTCGCGGGGCGTCAGCGCCTGGTCCGCGTCGCACCAGGCTTCGACCGGATTGGGATGGATTTCGACGAGCAGTCCGTCGGCGCCCGCTGCGACCGCCGCGAGCGAGAGCGCCGGCACCATCCACGCCTTGCCGCCCGCGTGCGACGGGTCGACGATCACCGGCAGGTGCGTCTCGCGCTTCAGCACCGGAATCGCCGTCACGTCGAGCACGTTCCGGTACGCGGTCTCGAACGAGCGGATCCCGCGCTCGCAGAAGATGATGTTGTGGTTCCCGCCGGCCGCGATGTACTCGGCCGCCATCAACCATTCGGCGATCGTCGCGCTCATTCCGCGCTTCAGGATCACCGGCGTGGCGACCTGTCCGACGGCTTTCAGCAGGTCGAAGTTCTGCATGTTGCGCGTTCCGATCTGGATCACGTCGACACCGTGCTCGAGGAACGCGTCGAGCATCCGTACGTCCATCAATTCGGTCACGACGGGCAAGCGGTGGCGTCCCGCAGCGTCCTTCAGCAGCTTGAGGCCGTCGACTCCCTTGCCCTGGAATGCGTAGGGAGACGTCCTCGGCTTGAACGCGCCGCCCCGCATCAGCCGCGCGCCGCCGGCCTTCACGCCATCGGCTGCCGCGTTCATCTGCGCGTCGGTTTCGACCGAGCAAGGCCCGGCGATGATCTGCACGGTGTTGCCGCCGATCGGCACGCCGCCCGCCACGACGATCGTATCGGCTTTGTGCCATTCGCGCGCGACAAGCCGGTACGGTTTCACGATGTGCATCGACTTCTCGACGCCCGGCATCGGATCGAACATCTCGGGGTCCAGCTTTCGTTCGTCGCCGATCGCGCCGATCAGCGTGCGCTCTACGCCACGCGAAATGTGGACGTCGAGGCCATGGGCGCGAATCTTGGCTTCTACCGCCGCCACCGACGCCTCGTCGGCATCCCGTTGCATCACGATGATCATCCCCATATCTCCAAAAAAATCGGGCGGCCCCTTGAGGCCGCCCGATCGTTGCTGAAACTGGTGCAATGCGTGGTCGCGAGGCCTTAGGCGGTTTCCCCGTAGTAAAACCGGAAGCCGAACACGAACGCATCCGCTGCGGCAACGCGGGGCGCGCGACTATCCGGGGGGGCCATGACTATCGACATGGCGGAGAGTCTAGCACGGGCGTGCATTCCGAACGCAAGCGCGGGCGCGAGCGGTCACCGAGCGCATTCGGCACACGACCCCTTCACCGTCACCTCGACCTCGCGCCGGCGGAAACCCCGGGGCACCGCGATGGCCCGCAGCTTCGCGACATCGAGGCAGACCACCTTGCCGCACTCGCTGCACTGAAAGTGCGCGTGTCCGGCCGCGTGCGCGGCCCCGCCG
>JAAFGU010000357.1:3314-3958 GCA_010365205.1 Aromatoleum sp.
CCAAGCCCGCGGCGCAAACGCTTCTCGACGCCGTGATGCGTCAGTGCCTCACCCGCTCCGAGCAGCACAGCCAGGACCTCGATCCGCGCGCGCGTTGCCCGCGCACCGCATCGCGCGAGCAGCGCTGCTGCGCCAGTGGGGGACGGGAAGGAACGCGCGATGGGCGACATCGTGATCGGAGCTCGCGGTGGGATGCAACGGAGTTGCGATCATAGCTCCGCCGGTTCGTCGGCACCATTCGGAGGCTGCGGACGCCGCGCAACAATGCCCGCCGGTCCATCCGGGGCGTTGCAGCGCTCAGCCGCCGCCCTGCCGCCACTTCTCGATTTCGCGCTCGATCGCCTCGGCCACATAGGCGCGGAGCAGCTGACCGACCTGGTGGTTGATTGTCGCGACCAGGTCGGCACTTGCGCGATCCACGATCGGTTGCAGCCGCGCCGACAGCTGCTTCTGCAATCCCGTGTCGGTGAAAATGTCGATCCGCTGCAGCACCTGCATCCGAATTTCCTCGGCCAGCGCGTTCCAGCGTTCGGTCTCGTCAGGTGCGACCGCCGGCGACGCAGCGGCCCCGCGGTCGAGTTCCGATGCCGGCGTTGGTTCGAGCCCCGCCACCGATCCGCCTTCGGATTCCGGTATCGGCGAGG
>JAAFGU010000358.1:0-2703 GCA_010365205.1 Aromatoleum sp.
CGGGTGATGCGACGCGACAAGCGCTCCGAACTCCCTGAGCAACGGGCCCGGGCGCCGGGCACGACGGGTGGCGCGCGGGGCGGCTCGGATTCGCGCGACGAGGATTCGCCGGATGAACCCGACGGCGCGGAACCGCGCAGCGCGAAATCCAGCCTCCGCTACCTTGCGATGGCGGCGGCGACGCTGGGATCGCTGATCGTCGTCGCCTGGGTGCTCTTTGCGCATAAAGAGAGCGATGCGCCGCCGACGCCACTCGTCGCTGCCGCCGGTCCGGCGCAAGCGTCGAGCGCGCAAGCCGCGCAACTGGCGAACGCGAGTGCGAACACCGAGCGGGAGGAAGCCAACCAGAAACTCGCGGTCAAGGTCCAGGAACTGAAGGGCGCCGCCAACTGGAACGTGCTCGTGCTCTACGCGGCGGAATGGACGCGCAAGGAGCCGGCGAACAGCGCCGCATGGAAGGAGCTCAGCAACGGCTACGTCAATCTGCGGCAATTCGTCGACGCACAGTCCGCTGCCGCCAAGGCGGTCGAGGTCGCACCGAAGGATGCGTTGCTTTGGCGGAACCTCGGCAGGGTCAGCCTGGATCTGGATCAACCGGAAGCGGCGCTGCGCGCCTTTGAACAGGCGACGATCCTGGACGACAAGGACGCCGACAGTTACGTGCAATCCGGAATTTTGAACGCGCGATTGGGGCACCTGCCTGAAGCGAAGCTCGCGTTCGCCGCGGCACTGGCGGTGACTCCGGAAAACGCGGACGCGCTCTGCGGCGACACGCTGGTGGCACAAAAACTGGGGCGGCCGAAGGACGCGATCGCGAATGCCAAGCCGGCGAAGCCGCTCGACAAGAATTGCGTCGAGCTGATCGACGGGAAGCCCGCGGTCGTGGCTGCGCCGAGCAGTCCCGCCGCCTACAAGCCGGTGCGTCTGAACGGGCGCTGAAGTCGATCCCGACGGACGTGACGCCAGTGACGCGACAGCCGCCCAGCATCACCTGCGGTCGCGCCGCGCGAGAGTTGTCGCCGACCCACCTAAAAAAATCGCCGGACGAGCGCTCGCCCGGCGATTTGCATTCGGAATGCGCGTCAGTTCGCCGCGAAGCAATAGAGCAGGCCGTTACCGCCGGTGCTCTTCAAGTCGTCCTGGGTGCAGCCGCCCCCGGGACCTCGCGACGGATGCGACGAATTCCACGACTTGGCTTCCGCGCTGTCGTTGAGACCGGTGCGGTCGCCGTGCCCGAGCATCGCCGAACCCTTGCCGCTGCTGGTCCAGTTCCCGCACGTCATGTCGTCGGGACCGGGAAACGCCGTGCCGTCCGGCTTCGAGCCGGTGAGTATGTCGTGCATGTTCGGCGAGTCGCCGCTGCCGTTGACGACCTGGCCCTTTTCGTTGAGTGCGGTCTGCTTGATCAGGTTGTTCGCCCCGTGCAGCTCGGCGACGTCCTTCGCGATCACCACCCCCTTCGCATTGACCCACGGTCCGCGCCCGATGCGGTCGCGGGCATTCACCGCGCCTGCGCCCTGCGTGCTGAGATAGGCGCGCCAGGTCTTCGCCCCGGCGCCCGCCGCCTGCGCCAGCGACTGGCAAACCTTGTCGGCGCCGGCGAGCCCGCCGAGATCGGCGCCCTTGCCCGGTCCCGCGCTGGTGACAAAAAAGCTCATATCGCTCTGCTGCGCCTGCGCGACGCCTGTCGCGCCGAGCGCGACGAGCGCCAGTGATGCAACGATGCGTACCTGAGTGGCCTTCTTCAAATCTATTCTCCTCGGGATCGTGATCTGCCTTCGAGCGGTCTTCTTGGACTGCTTGGACTGCTTGGACTGCTTGGACTGCACGGTTTTTCTCCTTTGTCACGGCCGTGCTCGCCGTGGCAAAGAGTCCACGGCGCGATATTACGACAAAGCCCGCGGGACGCGCTGGACAAACATGGAAACAGGTCGCGGTATTCCATTGGCAAAGGCTGATGCTGAAACGGGTCACACCCTCGCCCGGGCGGCACCACGGGGCGACGGCCGCGGTGCGCCATCGATCCGCCATAGCCCGCCTTGTCGTTGCTATCCGACACGTGCCGTAACATGCTACTTGCCGTCGGAAGTGTCCGGAAAATCAAGGGAAGCCCAGACAGCTGGTCATATGGGAGTGCCAGCTATCAAGCCAAGCAGCGCTCATGCATAGGATTGTCCAATTCTTGGAATAGTCGCTGGGCGGGCGTCGAGTCGAGAAACCGGGGTGTTACCACTGTGATGAGTCGATAGAGCAGTCGATGGGTAAGCGTCAAGGGGTGTTCGAAGATTTGCTGACGATCTCTGCCAAGCTTCCTTGGTGGGTTGGTGTCGTGTTGGCAGGCTTATCGTACGTGGGTCTGCATATCGTGGCGGTCGGCGACATCACGATGCTGGCGACAGCAGGCGCAGCAGGTGGCGCCGTGGTCCGGCAGGTCGCGAAGGCGCTCGCGAACGTTTTTCAGTACGTGCTGCCGATCATGTTTCTCGCCGGCGCCTTGGTTGCCGCCCTGGGCAGACGCCATCGCGGCGCGCTTTTCGGAACAGCGGCGGCGCCGGGCGGTATGTCCGCGGTGGCTGCGATGAGCTGGCGCGAGTTCGAGCGCCTGATCGGTGAGGCGTTCCGCCGCCGCGGCTACCGAGTGGCGGAAATGGGAGGGCAGGGTGCGGACGGCGGGGTCGATGTCGTCCTGACCAAGGATGGCGA
>JAAFGU010000358.1:2753-5947 GCA_010365205.1 Aromatoleum sp.
GGTCGTCCGCGAGCTCTACGGTGTGATGGCGGCCCAGGGTGCGGCGGGCGGGTTCGTCGTCACCGCCGGTGAGTTCACCAGGGAAGCGCACGACTTTGCCCTGGGTCGGAACATCGATCTGATCGACGGCAAAGGCTTGGCGGCGATGCTGCACGGCGCGGACGGTGCGAAGGCCCCGAGTATCGCCGCCGTAAACGCCGCATCGCCGGGCATCGTCGCGCGGGTGCCGGATACCGAATCGACTCCCTTGTGCCCGAAGTGCGGCAAAGCTATGGTCCAGCGGATCGCCAAGCAAGGTGCCAATGCCGGCAATGCATTCTGGGGATGCATCGGCTTTCCGCAGTGTCGGGGTGTGCGGGCGGCTTCCTGACGGACACGGAACATCGGGTCCATCCCGGCGCCGATCCTCGATCGGCCATTCCTGAGCCTGAATGCCATGAGCCGTTCGCGTTTCAGGCCGACAGCAGTTCCGGCGACGGCTGCCAGCATTGCCTCGGCTCCAGGTCAATCCGCGTAAACGCCGGCCTTGCGAATGATCGGCGTCCAGCGGTCGATCTCCGACTTGAGGTGGTTGCGCAAGCCGTCGGGGGTCGCCTTCGACAGCGGGACGACCTGCCCGCCAAGATCACTCATCTTCTGCACGAACGCCACGTCCTGAATCGCCGCCTGCAACGCGGCGACCAGCTTGTCGATCACGGGCTTGGGTGTGCCTTTCGGGGCGTAAACGGCGTTCCACACGACGACCTCGAACCCCGGCAGCCCCGACTCCGCGAGCGTCGGCAAATTCTTCAGCGTCTCCAGCCGCGTCCGGGATGTCGTCCCATAAGCCTTCACGCGGCCGGCGTTGATGTACGGCGTCGTTTGTGTCGTCTGGTCGCACAGGATGTCCACCTGCCCGCCCAGCAGATCATTCATCGCCGGCGCCGTCCCCTTGTATGGCACGGTCACCAGCTCGGTTTCGATCGCGCTCATGAACAGGAGCCCGCACAGGTGCGACGCGGAGCCGATGCCGGCGTTGGCGAACGAGATCTTGTCCTTGTTCGCCTTGATGTAGAGAAGCAGTGCCTTCAAGTCCTTCGGCGGAATCTCCGGTTTGCCGATCAGGGTCATCGGCACATCGACTACCTCGCCGACGTATTCGAAATCCTCCAGAGGCTTGAACGGCAACGTCCGGAACAGCGCAGGCGCGGTGGACATGCCGATGTGCGCGATCAGCAGCGTGTAGCCGTCCGGGTTCGCGTTCTTGAGCTTGGTCGGCGCGATGGTGCCGCCCGCGCCCACGGCATTCTCGACGATGATCGGCTGCTTGAGGACCTTGCCGATCGCGAGCCCCAGCGTGCGCGCGACGATGTCGGTCGGGCCGCCGGCCGCGAACGGGACGAGCAGTGTGATCGCCCGGGACGGATATTCTTGCGCGGCGGCCGCGTCCGGGTACAGCGACAGCGCGGCAAGCACGGCCAACGCCAGGCGGCAGATAGTGGTCATGGGCTTTCCCTTTCGATGGATGCGAGCGAACCGGAGGAGCAAGTGTCCAACATGAGCCACCATCGCGCAAACCGATCTTCGGCTCCCCGCACCCGCGCCTGCTGCGACGCCGGCGTTCGGGTCACTCGCTCAGACGAACCGGAGCCAGATACAGCTGCCGGTAGGCTTCGAAAGGGATGGTGTCGGCGGCTTCGATCCTGCTCTGTTTGACCCGCGACTCTTCGGCCAGGCGCGTGTAGCGTTCGGCGACCTCCGCGGCGAGCGGCAATTGCAGCAGCGTGTCGCGGTGCGCACGCGACTGTGCAAGCACGAAGCGGACATAGGAGTTGCCATGGTCGCGCGCCATCGCCTGGAGGACGCGGGCGGACGGCGTTGTGTCCGGATCGTCGAGTGCGGCGAGGGCGACCGCGACGGCGTCGCGGTGGACGGTGGTCCCGTTCGCCGCATCGAGCGCCGCGGCGATCGGCACGCACTCGGCAACGATCTGGTGGCTCCATTCGACGAGCAAGACTTCCTCGGACCCTCGTGTCAGGCGCAGGCCCGGCTCGCGACCGCGCGCGGCGACACGCTGCTTGTTCCCCGCGACGGCCTTGAGTTCCTGCGGCGAGTCGGGCGGGCTGTCGGACAGCAGGCAGTGCAGCAGGAACACATCGAGAAAACGCACGGTGCCGACGGTGATGCCGATCGGGCAGAACGGATCGAGATCCATCAGGCGCACCTCGACGTACTCGACGCCGCGCTCGCGCAGCGCGCGCAGCGGCCGCTCGCCGGGCCGGATCACGCGCTTCGGGCGGATGGTGCCGTAGAACTCGTTCTCGATCTGCAGCAGGCTGACGGCGAGCTGGCGGTAGTCGCCGCCGTCGCGGATGCCGATCTTCTCGTAGGGCGGGTAAGGCTTGGTCAGCGCCTCCTGCAGCGAGGCGCCGTAGCTTTCCAGGCTGTTGTAGCTCACCGCGAGCGAGGACTGCGCGTCGCTCTGATACCCCAGCCGCCCCATCCGCAGCGACGTCGCGTGCGGCAGGTAGAGGGTGCCATCGCGCAGCGGCTGGAGCTCGTGCGCACGGCCGGCGACGAAGCTCGAGCACACGGCGGGCGAGGCGCCGAAGAGGTAGAGCAGCAACCACGCACTGCGCCGGAAGTTGCGGATCAGCGCGAAGTACGCGTCGTTGGAGCGCGGATCCGGCAGCGAGAAGTTGTAGTGGATGCCGGAAATCGTCTGCATGCGCCTGCCGTAGCGATGCGACAGGCCCATCCGATACACGTTCTTCGCCCGGCCCACGTTGGACGTACCGTAGCGGCCCAGCGGGATCGCGTCGTCGACGGGCAGTCCGCAGGGCATGCTCGCGCACCACAGCAGCTCGTCGCCGATCGCGCGATAGACGACCTGGTGGATCTCGGTCAGCTCCTCGAGACAGGACAGGGCGCCGGTGTGGACGCCGGTGATGAGCTCGAGCTGCGACTCGCTGAAGTCGGTCGTGATGCGCGAATGGGTCAGCGCGGAGCCGAGCGCCGCCGGATGCGGCGTCGTGGCGAGCATGCCGTCAGGCCGCACGCGCAGGCTTTCCTTTTCGATTCCGCGGCGGAGGCTCTGCAGCACGTCACGCGGCAGCGAGGCCAGACGCGCGGGGTCAATCATGGCGCGTCCGCACGGCGGCGGACTGCCGTGCTTCACCCACGCGCACGGCGGGCAGGAGCGCCGGCGGCAGCGC
>JAAFGU010000359.1 GCA_010365205.1 Aromatoleum sp.
TGTCCCACTGGAATGCCACCGACCACACGATCTGCGCGAACGCGAGCGTGAGCATCGCGAGGTAGACGCCGGACAGCCGTACGCAGAACCAGCCGAACACCAGCGCGCCCGCGAGTGCCGCCAGCGGCGACACGGCGAGCGCGGCGGCCATCGGCCAGCCGTGCCTGACCGCGAGCGCAGCCGCATAGGCGCCCAGTCCGAAATAGGCGGCGTGACCGAACGATGCGATGCCGCCCGTGCCCATCAGAAATTGCAGGCTCGCGGTGAACAGCGCCAAGACGAGAATGTCCGTGGCGAGGATCAGCCGGTACTCGTCGCCGGTGAACGGAAGGAGTGCCGCGAGGGCAAGCGCGACCATCGCGCCGACGGCGGCATGGCGGCCGGGCGGAACGATCAGCGCACGGAACTCGGCGATCGGTGTCATTGGCAGGGCCGCGGGCGGTACCCCGAGCAGCCCGTACGGCTTGACCGCCAGCACCACGGCCATGACGACGAATTCGGCGACCAGCGTCAACTTGGGGAAGGCGACGATCAAGCCGCCGATGTCGACGGTGCCCAGGACGATGCAAATCGCCTTGGTGAGTCCGATCAGCAGCGCGGCGAGGAAGGCGCCGGGAATCGAGCCCAGCCCGCCGACGACGGTGACGACGAACGCCTCCGCGATGACGGAAAGGTCCATCCCCAGATTCGCGGGCTCGCGCGGAAGCTGCAGTGCGCCGGCGAGTCCGGCGAGGAACGCGCCGAGGGCGAACACCGCGGTGAAGAGCGCGCGCTCGTCGATGCCCAGCGCTCCGGCCAGCACCCGGTTCTCGGTCGCCGCGCGGATCAGCACGCCGAATCGCGTCCGCTCGAGCAGCCACCAGAGCGATACAAGCACGACGGGGCCGACGACGAGCAGCAAGAGATCGTAGGTCGGAATCGCGCGTCCGAACACGTCGAGTGCGCCAGCGAGCCCCGGCGCTCGGGGACCGAGCAGATCCTCGGCGCCCCACAGGGCGAGTGCCAGATCGCGGACGATCAGCACGATGCCAAACGTGGCCGCGAGCTGCAGCAGCTCTGGGGCGGCGTAGATTCGTTTGAGGATCAGCGCCTCGATCAGCGCGCCGGCCGCGGCGACCACCAGGGCGGCGGCGACGACGCCTCCCCAGAATCCGAGCGGACCTCGCGGCAGCGAATCCACCAGCGTCCAGGCGATATAGGCGCCCAGCATGTACAGCGAGCCGTGCGCAAAATTGACGACGCGCGTGACGCCGAAGATCAGCGTCAGCCCCGCGGCCACCAGAAACAGCGCCGACGACCCGGCGAGACCGTTGAGGAGCTGAGCGAAGAGGGAGGCGAAGGACACGCGGTCGGGGGAGAGCGCCGGACGCCCGAAGGCGCGCGGCGGATGCCCGGAATTCTAGCCGGTTACGCGAACGCTCCGCGGATGCCGGTGAAATCCGGATGCCTGGGGGGATCGCGAGCTTCGGGCCATAGCCAGGCACGTCGGCAGATGGCGTCAGAGGTCTCCGGCGTGTCCCTGCCGCGCGGTCGCGCCCGCCGGCGACCTGCCGCATCAATCGGGCGGACGCATCGCCTTCACCGCGTCGTCGGACGGCAGATAGTCCTTGCCGTCCGCGTAACGCCAGTCGACCATCACGCCCTTGCCGTCCTTGACCGCGGTACGGCCGACGTACGCGCCCATCGTCGACTGGTGGTCGAGGGCGCGGAACGTGATCCGGCCAAACGGCGAGTCGAACGCGAGTCCTTTCATCGCCGCGACGAGTTTTTCAGGATCCGTCGATCCGGCCTTGCGGAGCGCCGCGGCCGCGGCCAGGACGCTGCTGTAGCCGACGACCGATCCGAGCCGCGGATAGTCCTTGAATCTTGCCTGATAGGCGTCGCGGAAGCGCTGGTGCAGCGCCGTGTCGATCGCGTACCACGGGTAGCCGGTGACGTACCAGCCGACGGGTGCCTCGTCCTTCAGCGGGTCGAGGTATTCGGGTTCGCCGCCGAGCAGATTGAACACCGGACGGTCCTTGAACAGGCCGCGCACCTCGCCTTCGCGCACGAAGCGCGCGAGATCGGTGCCGAACAGCGACGAAAAGATCGCGTCCGGCTGCGCATCGATCAGCGCCTGGACAACGGGGCCCGCGTCGATCTTGCCCAGCGGCACCGCCTGCTCGACGAACTCGATGCCGCCCCCCTGCATCGCGATCATCTGTTTCTTGAACGCATTCGTCGCCGACTGACCGTATTCGTAGTTCGGATAGATGATCGCCCAGCGTTTCTTGCGCAGCTTCGCCGCATCCGGAGCCAGCATGGCGGTCTGCATGTACGTCGACGCGCGCAGCCGGAACGTGTATTTGTTGCCGCTTTCCCAGACGATCCTGTCGGTCAGGGGCTCAGCCGCGAGGAACAGCACCTTGCGCTGTTTCGCGAGGTCGGCAACGGCCAAACCGACGTTCGACGAAAATGTCCCCATCAGCAGGGCGACCTTCTCGCGCGACAGGAGCTCCTCGGCGACCCGGACGGCGTCACCGGGGTTGCCGTTGTCGTCGCGCGACACGATCTCGATTTTCCGCCCGAGGACACCGCCCGCGGCATTGATCTCGTCCTGCGCGAGTTCCATGCCTTTTTTATAGGGCTCGAGGAATGCCGGAAAGACCTTGTAGCTATTGAGCTCGCCGATCTTGATCGTCTGCGCGAGGGCGGCGAACGGCGATGCGGCGGCGAAGGCGGACAGGCTGGCGATGGCGATGAGGCGCGGCAGTTGCAAAAGGCGATTCATGACGGCTCCGGAACGTGGCATAGCCGGCGAGATTTCGTCCGGATGCCCTCAACGGTGTAGCGCGTGCGGCGGTTGACCGCGGTATCACCCATTGTCGCATCGTGACGCGCGCGAGGGTTGGCAAATTCGATCCGAGTGCCGTCCGGCGATGACGGCCACGGCATACGCTTAGAACGCGACGCACTGACGCGAATGCACGCGGACCGGTAAAATATCGTGATTTGCTCGCCGTTCTGCGCCGATTGCCCATCGCCGCTTCATCATGCCTCTCGATACCCCGCTCGATACGCCGAGTTCCCTCCCGCTGGCCCACGGCTTGCTCTTCGCCGACCTGTACAGCGTAGACGGCGCGGGACGCATCGACGCGCGGTTCACCGACTACCTGCGCGGCGCCGACGCGCCGCTTGCCGATCGGCTTGCCG
>JAAFGU010000360.1 GCA_010365205.1 Aromatoleum sp.
TCCCGGTGAGCGACGAGCGCGGCGCCGGTGTCGCGGTCGCCCGGCACCACGTTGAACACGCCCGCCGGCAGCAGGCCGTCGATCAGTTCGGCCAGCCGCAGCGTTGACAGCGGCGCCTGGTCCGGCGGCTTGATCACGACGCTGTTGCCGACGGCCAGCGGCGCCGCCGATTTTCCGGCGGCGAACATGAACGGATGGTTGAACGGAAAGATACGTGCGACCACGCCCACCGGCTCGCGCACGGAGAAGTTGACGACGTCGGGTCCCATGGGGATCGACGCGCCCTTGACCTCCGTCACCAGCCCGGCGAAGAAATCGAGCTGCGCCGCCGCGATCGCCGCGTCGTTGACCATCTCGCGCACCGGATTGCCGCAATTCGCCGCGTCGATCAGCGCGAGCTCGGGTGCGTGCTTGCGCAGGACCACCGCAATCTGTCGCAGGATTCGCGCGCGCTCCAGCGGCACGACGTCGCGCCACTCGGCAAATCCGCGTCGCGCCGCGGCGACCGCGGCGTCGACATCGGCAGCGTTGCCGACTGCGACGCAACCGAGTGACGCGCCGGTGCTGGGGTTCAGCGTCTCCTCGAAGCGGCCGGACGCCGGTTCATGCCAGGCGCCGCCGTAATAGACGCCGCGATTTGCGGGGAGCGGCAGCGCGCGGTCGGCGGCGGAAGCGGTTGCGTTCATCATTGATTCGGACGTCGTTCGGCGATGTGTGGGTAAATGAGCGTAAGTGAGGGTAAGTGAGGGTAAGTGAGGGTTTCCGCGGCGGGGGCGCCGCGGGCGGTGGGGTGGGCAAATGGGCGCGCGCTACGCGGCGCCCGGATAGCGGGCGCGTCCGAGGCGACCGATGATCGCGTTGACGCCGATCGACAACACGAACAGCACGATCAGCAGTGCGTACATCCGCGGCATGTCGAAGGTCGCGTACGCCTGGATGATCAGGTAGCCCAGGCCGCGGTTCGACAACTTGGTCTCCGCCAGCAGCGTGCCGATGATCGCGACACCGAGCCCCAGCCGGACGCCGTTGACGATCGGCGAGCGCATCGCCGGCAGGTAGATCGTCGTCACCATCTGCCAGGTCGTTGCGCGGAAGCTGCGGCCGACGCGGATCAGCACGTTCTCGATCTGCCGCATGCCGGCGGCGACGCTTATCGCGACCGGAAAGAAGCACGACAGCACGCCCATCGCAATCTTGGAGCCGGGGCCGACGCCGAACCACATGATCATCACGGGAAAGAAAATGATTTTCGGTGTCGGGCCGAGGTAGTAGACCAGCGACTCGAACGCGCGCGACAGGAAACGATTGGCGCCGAACAGGATGCCCACGGCGAGGCCGGCGAGGCCGCCGATCAAGAGAGACACGGCGATCTCCATCAGCGTGGTGGCGAGATTGCCGTAGAAATCGGCGTTGGCGAGCACGCGCAGTATCGCTGCGCCGATCTTCGACAGCGGCGGGACGACGTCGCGGAACAGCCAGCCCGATCGTGCCAGCGCCTCCCACCCGACCAGGATCGTCACGACGATGGCCACCCGCAGCCAGAGGACGCGGCGGGTTTCGACCGCGCCGCGCGCCGGCGAGTTCATTCCAGCGGACGCAGCCATCGCTCGAGTCGCTCGGCCAGGTCGAAGAACACGATGCTCGCCACGACGACGAAGCAGATCGCGGCGTAGGTGCCCGGCAGGTCGTAGCGCTCGGCCAGTTCGTTGATGAGCTGCCCCAGTCCGCCGAAGTTGATCAGAAATTCGACGCCGACGATGTTGATCATCGCCACCATCAGGCCGAGCCGCATGCCGACAAAAATCGACGGCAGCGCCGCCGGGAGCAGGATCGTCCTGAACTGCTGCGCCGGCGTGAGCCTGAAGCTGCGCCCGACGGCGATCAGCACCGGCCGGGTGCCGGCAAAGCCCTCGACGGTCTTGAGAATGACGGGGGCGAGCCCGGCGGCGAATCCGATCATCACGATGGTCGTCGCGCTGCGGCCGAAGATCACCAGGAACAGCGGATACATCAGCACGATCGGCGCCGCGGCGAGCGCGCCGACCCAGGTTTCGCAGGCGCGGCGCAGCAGGCGGAACCGGTAGAGCAGAGCGCCCAGCGAAACGCCGACCACGGCGAGCAGCAGCGTCGCCCACGCCATCTCCTGCGCCGTCTGCCAGAAGCGGTGGAGCACGTTCTCCTCGACGATAATGCGCGGTACGGCGGCGCCGATCAGCGACGGCAGCGGCACGATGAACGGATTGATAACGTCGATGCGGATCAGCACCTCGATCAGCACGACGACGAGAGCAGTCACGACGACGCCGACGGTCCGGGCGCCGCCGCGCGAACTCGCCCAGGCCTTGAGCGTCATCGCCGCGCCTGCCGCTTCAGAACGCGCGACTCGTCGTCGAGGATGCCGCGGCTCGCCTCCTCGCGCAGGTCGTGCCAGATCTCGGCGACGTAGTGCCCGAACGCATCGCTGCTGACGACGTCGGAGTCGCGCGGGTGCGGGAGCGCGATGTCGACGACGCGCTTCAGCCTGCCGGGCCGGTAGGTCATGATCAGCACGCGATCGGAGAGCTGCACCGCTTCGGTGATGTTGTGCGTGATCAACAGCGTCGTCTGCTCGAGATCCTGCTGGATCTGAAGCACCTTGTCGCCGAGCAGCAGGCGCGTCTGTTCGTCGAGTGCGGCGAACGGCTCATCCATCAGCAGGATGCGCGGCGTGGAGGCGAGCGTGCGCGCGATGGCGACGCGTTGGCGCATGCCGCCCGAAAGCTCGGCCGGATAGCAGCGCTCGAATCCGTGCAGCCCGACCATGCCGACGAAATGCTGCGCGCGTTCCAGGCGTTCGGTCCTGGCGACGCCGGCGATTTCCAGCGGGAACGCGACGTTTTCGATCACGGTCCGCCAGGGAAACGTCGACTCCTCCTGAAACACCATGCCGATCGACGCGTGCGTGCCGGCAATTGCTTCGCCGGCAACGGTGACGCGTCCTTCGTAGTCGCCGAGCAGGCCGCCGACGATATTGAACACCGTCGATTTGCCGCAGCCCGACGGCCCGATGATGGACACGAACTGCCCCGGCGCGACGCTGAACGACATGTCTTCGACGGCGACGATCTCGCCATCGGACGAGGTGTAGCGCTTGGTGATCCGTTCGACGTCGAGCAGCGGCGGCTGCAGCGCCGCGGGCGCG
>JAAFGU010000361.1 GCA_010365205.1 Aromatoleum sp.
CGGCCACGTCGCCGAGGGCGTGGCGGCGGCGGCGGCGGTGCGCGCTCTGGCGAGACACCACGACGTCGACATGCCGATCTGCGACGCCGTTTATCGCGTGCTGTACGACGGACTGCCGCCGAAGCAGGCGGTCGAGGCGCTGCTGAGGCGCGAGCCGCGCCACGAGCGGCAGTAGTACCCCGACCCATAAGTTTTGCCATGTTCGAATCGACCCGCATCACCGATCGCTTTGTCGCTCATCCTCGCCATAGCCCAAGCTATGGCTGCGGTTCGCCTCAGTCAACTGAGGCGCTCGATGCGCGGAATCGATTCTCGGCATGTACGCAAACTCATGGGTCGGGGTACTAGGCATCAGGCGCGGGCACGGGGTCGGACCGATGACGCGCTCAACGGCCGCGCCGATCGCGCGACCAATGACGCAGACAATGGCCGCGCCAACCTCGCGGCCTGCGGCAGGAGATTTCACTCGATGTCGAATCGCTTTCTCGATTCCGCCGCGATCGCGGCGCTCGCCTTTTCCGTCGCGACCGTGAACGCCGGCGGACCCGCGTTCCTTCCGCCAGAAACGCCGGCGGAGCCCGTCGTCGAAACGCTGCACGGGGTGACGCTGACCGACCGCTATCGCTGGCTCGAAAACGGCAAGGATTCCGCCGTCGAAGCGTGGACCCGGACGCAGCACGACGCGACCAAGCGATGGCTCGATGCCAATGCGCCGGCGGTGCCCGGCCTGCGCGAGGAACTGACCGGCTACATCGACCGCGACGTCACCCGGCCGCCGTTTTTCAAGAAAGGGCGCGAGTTCTTCCTGCGCACGAAAAAAGGCGAGGCGCAGGCCACGCTCTACACCCGTATCGACGGCGCCGAGCGGGTGCTGCTGGACCCGCTGCGCCTGGATCCGTCGGGAAAGACGACGCTCGGGTCCGTGGCGCTCAACGCCGACGCGTCACGCGCCGCGGTCGCCACCTACGCCCGCGGTTCCGAGATCACCGACTACCGGGTCATCGACACCCGCACCGGTGCCCAGATCGGCGACATCCTGCCCGGAATCTCGCAGTTCCGATGGGCGCGAGACGAGCGCGATGCGTACGTGTCGCCGCGTACCGCCGAAACCATCGCCAGACAGGAGCCGCAACGCTGCTACCGGTGGCGCTTCGCCGATCAGCCGTTCACCGGCGCCGAGCTGATGATCGCGATGCAGGACGCGAAGGATTACTGCAGCGTCCACGAACCCGAGGACGCCGACGTCACCGTGTTCGAGACCGGCAATTTCTGGGCGAACACGATCCGCATCCGGCCGCTCGGCTCCCCCGCCGAGCCGAAGACGATCTGGTCGTCGACCCGATTCAAGGCGGATGCGACGTTCCGCAGGGACCGTATCTACTTCCGCACCAACGACGGCGCGCCGAACTGGAAGCTGATGGTCGCGACGTACGACCGGCCGGAGTCTTCGCACTGGACGACGCTGTGGCCCGAGCAGGATAGCGTGCTCGACGATTTCGACGTCACGTCGAAATGGCTGCTGGTGATCGACAAGAAGGACGTGCTGACGCGCCTGTCGGTCCACGACCTCGACGGCCGGCGCATCCGCGAGCTCGGCTTGCCGGAGTTCGGCAACGTCAGCGGCTCCTCGTACGACCGCGACCGCGACGTCGTCTACATGAATGTGGCATCGTTCACGGCGCCATCCAAGGTATGGACCGTCGACGGCAAGGCGCTGGACTGGAAGCTGCTGTGGGAGGACAACCCGCCGCTCGACACGAGTGCGATCGCGGCGGAAATCCGCTTCGTGCCGGCGAAGGACGGCGCGAAAATCCCGATATTCGTGATCCATCGCAAGGACTGGCACCCCGACGGTGACTACCCGACGCTGCTGCAGGGCTACGGCGGTTTCAACATCGGCATCGCGCCCGCATACGTCGGCGCCTGGGCGAGCTTCGTCAATCGCGGCGGCGTCTACGTCGAGGCCGGCATTCGCGGCGGCGACGAGTACGGCGAGCGCTGGCACGAGCAGGGGATGCTCGCCGCCAAGCAGACGACGTTCGACGATTTCGCCGCGGTCGCCGATTGGCTGGTCCGCGAGAAGATGACGTCGCCGCAGAAGCTCGCGATTCTGGGCGGCAGCAACGGCGGCCTCCTGATCGGCGCGATGCTGACGCAGCGTCCGGACCTGTTCCGCGCGGCGGTCTGCGCGGTACCGCTGCTGGACATGCTGCGTTACCACAAGTTCCTGATCGCACGTTACTGGATACCCGAGTACGGCGACCCCGAGCAGCCGGAGGATTTCCGCACGCTGCTGCGCTACTCGCCTTATCACAACGTGCGGCAGGGCGTGAACCTGCCGCTGACGCTGGTGGTTGCCGGGGAGTTCGACTCCCGCGTCGACCCGCTGCATGCGAAGAAATTCGTCGCCGCGGTGCAGAACAATCCGGGACAGGTTTCGCCGTTCCTGCTCTATATGGACTTCGACAGCGGCCACGGTTACGGCAAGTCGCGGCAGAAAATCATCGACGACAAGGAATACGAGATGCGCTTCGTGTTCAACGCGCTGGGAATGAACGCCGGGATTGCGGCGCTGAAATAGAGGGCGGGGCACAGGCCCGCGCGAGTGCGGGAAGCCAGCCGCGCGGACGGCGGATTACGCCGCGCCTGGAAGCCCCGTCTGCCGCCAGGCTTCGTAGACGGCGATGGCAACCGCGTTCGAAAGATTGAGGCTGCGCATGCCGGCGCGCATCGGAATCCGCAGCCGCGCGTCCGCTGCGAATGCGGCGAGAACGGCGGCGGGGAGCCCCGCCGTCTCGCTTCCGAACACCAGCACGTCGCCCGGCGCGAAGCGGGCGTCGTAGAGCGAGCCTGCACCCTTGGTCGTGAACGCAAACCAGCGCCGCGAACCGGCCGGGTCGAGCGCCGAACGGCAGGCGGCGAGATCGGCATGCACGCGCACCCGCGCATGCTCGTGGTAGTCGAGACCGGCACGCTTCAATTCGCGATCGTCCATGCGGAAGCCGAGCGGCTCGACCAGATGCAGCTCGGCGCCGGTATTGGCGGTCAGCCGGATCACGTTGCCGGTGTTCGGCGGAATTTCCGGATGCACCAGCACGACGGCTAGCGACGCGGCGCCTTGACAGGGAATCATGCGGCCGGGCCGCGCAGCGTTCGGGCGACGACCCAGCACTCGAC
>JAAFGU010000362.1 GCA_010365205.1 Aromatoleum sp.
GGCGCCAACGGTCGCCAGCGCATCGCGGAGCTGCGCCGCCCACCCGCCGATCACCTGCCCCAGCGTCACCGGCGTGGCATCCTGCAGGTGCGTGCGCCCGAGCATCACCAAGCCTGCGTAGCGGCCGGCCTTGGTCTCGAGCGTCGCGGCAAGCGCCTGCACCGCCGGCAGCAGCATGGTATCGATCGCCGCGACCGCCGCCACGTGCATCACCGCCGGAAACACGTCGTTCGACGATTGGCAGCGATTGACGTCGTCGTTGGGATTGATCGGCCGCTTCGAGCCGAGCGCGCCGCCCGCGAGCTGGATCGCGCGATTGGCAATCACCTCGTTCGCGTTCATGTTCGATTGCGTGCCGGATCCGGTCTGCCAGACGACCAGCGGGAACTCGTCGTCGAGGCGGCCGTCAATCACGTCCTGCGCCGCGCGCTCGATGAGTTCGGCCTTGTCGCGCGGCAGTTCACCCAGCTCGGCATTCGCGCGCGCCGCGCACTGCTTGACGATGCCGAAGGCGCGGATGACGTCGCGGCCCCACCGGTAGCGGCTCCGGCCAATTGGAAAATTTTCGATCGAGCGCTGCGTCTGCGCGCCCCACAGACGGTCGGCGGGCACGCTCACTTCTCCCAGCGCGTCCTTTTCGACGCGGACACCGGCGGCGGCAGGATTTGGCGATTCGGTCATCGCGCGATGATGCGCCGTGCGCCGGGCGGCTGTCGAGGCGGCCGGCTAAGGCGCAATGAGAGACAGCGTATGCCGGGCGATCATCAGCTCTTCGTCGGTCGGTATCGCCCAGGCCGAGGCGCGGCTCACGGCGGAGGACAGGCGCGGGCCGTTGGCGGCATTCGCCGACGGGTCGAACGCGATGCCGAGCCAGGTCGCCGCACGCAGGACGCGCTCGCGCACCGGCACCGCGTGCTCGCCGATCCCGCCGGTGAACACCAGCGCGTCAAGGCCGCCCATCGCCGCGGCGAGCGAGCCGAGTTCGCGCCCGATGCGGTAACAGAAGAGTTCGATCGCGAACGCGGCGCGCGGCTCGTCGCTCGCGAGCAGCGTGCGCATGTCCGACGAGACGCCCGAGACGCCGAGCAGTCCGGACTGCTGATACAGGAGCTTCTCGAGCGAGCGCGCATCCATTCCCATCTCGTCCAGCAGGTACAGGATGACGCCGGGGTCCAACGCTCCCGAGCGCGTGCCCATCGGCAATCCGTCGAGTGCGGTGAATCCCATCGTCGACGCGACGCTGCGTCCGCCGACGATCGCGCACATGCTGGCGCCGTTGCCCAGATGCGCGACGGCGACCCGGCCCTTAGCCGCCTCGGCGTCGTAGCGCGGGAACACCGACGCGATGAATTCGTACGACAGGCCATGGAACCCGTAGCGGCGAACCCCGCGCCCGGTAATCTCCGGCGGCAGCGCGAACGCCTGCGCGACGGCCGGCATCGTCCGGTGAAACGACGTGTCGAAGCACGCGATCTGCGGCAGCTCCGGCACCTCCCGCAGCAGCACACGAATCGGCGACAGATTGTGCGGCTGGTGCAGTGGCGCGAGTGGCACGAGCTGCGCGAGTTTTTCGAGGACCTCCGCGTCGATGCGGACCGGGCGCTCGAAAACCGCGCCGCCGTGCACGACCCGGTGTCCGGCAGCGAGCAACCGGTACTGTGCAAGTTCGCCCTTCAGGAACGCGAGCAGATGTTTGATGGCTCCATCGTGCCCGAGCCGCTCGCCGTTACCCCATTCGCGGGCGGCAACGACGGTGCCCGACGGCTCCCTGGCGACGAATCGCGGCGCCGTGTACAGGCCTTCGGTCTGCACACGCAGTTTCAAGGCGGGGGCGCCGTCGGCGAGCGCGAACAGCGAGACCTTGAGACTCGACGAGCCCGCGTTGAGGACGAGAATCGCGTCGGCCATGACGGGCCGCAATCAGTCTGTTGTCGGGCCCGGCGGTCGGCGAGCGTGCGCGACGAGTTTCAACACCGCGGTCGATGCAAGCCGCGTGCGGACGCTGTCGGCGCGCGACGTGAGAACAATCGGCACCCGCGTGCCCAGCACGATCCCCGCGGCATCGGCGCCGGCGAGATACTGCAGCTGTTTCGCGAGCATGTTGCCGGCCTCGAGATCGGGAACCAGAAGGATGTCGGCGCTGCCGGCGACGACCGACACGATCTTCTTCGACCGCGCGGAGTCGGCGGAAATCGCGTTGTCGAACGCGAGCGGCCCATCGAGGTCCCCGCCCGTGATCTGGCCGCGCTCCGCCATCTTGCACAGCGCTGCCGCGTCGAGCGTCGACTGGATCTTCGGGTTGATCGTCTCGACGGCGGAAAGGATCGCGACCTTGGGCTTTTCGATGCCGAGCACGTGTCCCAGATCGATCGCATTCTGGACGATGTCAACCTTGGCCTCGAGGTCGGGAAAGATGTTGATCGCGGCGTCGGTCACCATCAGCAGGCGCGGGTACGTCGGGACGTCCATCACGTACACGTGGCTGATCCGCCGCGCCGTGCGCAGTCCGGTCGCCGACGGCACCACGGCCGCCATCAGCTCGTCGGTGTGGAGGCTCCCCTTCATCAGCGCCTCGACCTCGCCTGCGCGGGCCATAGCTACGGCACGCTCTGCAGCGGCGCTGCTGTGTTCGGTGGAGACGATTCGATACGCCGCGATGTCGATGCCTTCTGCTTCGGCGACCGCACGGATTTTCGCTTCGGGTCCGATCAGCACCGGAACGATGAGCCCGAGCCTGGCGGCCTCGATCGCCCCGATCAACGAGTCGCGATCGCAGGGGTGAACGATCGCGCACGAGACCGCGGGCAACGCGAGGCATTGCTTGAGGAGTTTGGCGAACCCGTCATTGCGGCGCAGGATGATCTCGGGTGTAGCGACGTTCGAATAGGCGACCGCCTCGGCCGGCGCGACGACGGTGGCCACCCCTTCCACCAACGTCTCGCCCCGCTGGTTCAGACAGCGGCATTCGAATTCGATGCGCCGGCCGGGGTCGTGCTTGGCCTTCGCCGTCACCTTCGCGGTCAGCGTGTCGCCGACACCCACGGTGCCGGCGTAGTGGAAGTGCGTGGCGACGATTTCGCTTCCCGGCCCCGGCAGCCGCCGCAGCAGGAGGCCCGAGATCATTGCGATCGCCGCCGCGCCGGGGGCCGCGAGCGCCTCGCCGCGCGCGGG
>JAAFGU010000363.1 GCA_010365205.1 Aromatoleum sp.
CAGTTTCTCGATAGTCACCCCTTCGGCCCCCATCGCGCGCGCGACCGCGGCCCACGACGGTTGCTTGTCGAGATTCACGCCGACGAAACGGTTGTCGTAGAAGTCAACGTGGTTCTTCTTCTCGGCACCCCACTGGCCGTTGTTGAACACGACCGCCGTGACCGGGATGTTCTCGCGGATGCAGGTCTGGATCTCGCCGAAGCTCATCCCCCAGGCGCCGTCGCCGACGTAGGCGACCGCCGGCCGGTCGGGTGCCGCGACCTTGGCGCCGATGATCGTCGGGAACGCGTAACCGCAATTGCCGAAGCTCATCGCCGCGAACATCGAGCGCGGACGGTCGAACCGAAGGTAGCTGTTGGACACCGAGCAGACGTTGCCGATGTCCGTCGACACCATCGCGCCGTCCGGCATCGCCCTTTCGAGCTCGCGCAGCATCTGCCGCGGATGCATGCAGGTGGAGTTCTTCGACACCTCGAGCGACCACGCATCCTTCTCGAACGCCCAGCCGTCGAGCTCCGCTTCCCACGCCGCCTTCTCCGCCTTCACGTCGGCGAGGCGCGCGTCCTTGTTCGCGAGGCATGCCAGAGGCTTGGCGGAAAGCCTCGCGATCAGCGCCAGCGCCGCCGCCTTCGCGTCGCCGCAGATGCCGACCGAAATCGGTTTCACCAGTCCCAGCATCTTCGCATCGGCGTCGACCTGGACGATTTTCGCGTGCTTCGGCCAATATTCCATCCCGTACTGCGGCAGCGTGCCGAACGGACCGAGCCGGGTGCCCAGCGCCAGCACCACGTCGGCCTTCGCGATCAGCTTCATCGCCGCCTTCGAACCCTGGTACCCCAACGGCCCGCACCAGAGCGGATGCTTCGCCGGAAACGAATCGTTGTGCAGGTAGCTGTTCGCAACCGGCGCCTGCAGGAGTTCGGCCAGCCGCACCGCCTCGGGCTGGCCGTTCGCCATCACCACGCCGCCGCCGCAGAGGATCACCGGGAAGGTCGCGTTCGCGAGCAGATCGGCCGCCGCGTCGAGGCTCTTCTCGCCACCGGCGCCGCGCTCTATCGCCAGCGGGAGCGGAATCTCGCACTCGACGTCGCCGTAGAAGAAGTCGCGCGGGATGTTGAGTTGCGTCGGTCCGAGTTCCAGATGCGCCCGGTCGAATGCGCGCGCCGTCAGTTCGGCCATCCGTGTCCGATTGTTCACGTGCGCCTGGTACTTCGTGATCCTGGAGAAGATCGGCAGTTGATCCGTTTCCTGAAAGCCGCCCAGGCCGATCGTCGCGCTGCCCGTTTCCGGCGTGATGCACACGACCGGCGAGTGCGCCCAATACGCGGCGGCGACCGACGTGACGAAATTCGTGATGCCGGGACCGTTCTGCGCGATGCACACGCCGTGCCGTCCCGATACACGCGAGTAGCCGTCGGCCATGTGGCCGCCCCCCTGCTCGTGCGCGACCGAGATGAAGCGGATACCGGCGAGCGGGAACAGGTCGAGCGCGTCCATGTACGCGGACCCGACGATGCCGAATACGTTCTTGACGCCGTTGGCGACGAGCGTCTCGACGAAGGCTTCGGACGCGGTCATCTTCTGTCGTCCGGAAACGGCGAGGCTCTTCGATTCGGTCATCGTGTTCATTGCACTTCCTTGGACAGGGGCCGCCGGTGGCAGGAAACCGATTGTCGAACGTGCCGCAGCGAGGCGCTAGAGCCAGCGCGCCGCCGTGCTTGGGGCCAGCGGCGGCACCGCGCTCAGCCCATCACCGCGGCGGGCTCGGTGAAAGCGTAGCCGAGCGCCTCGGCGACGGGTTGGCACGTCACCTTGCCGAAGGCGACGTTTAGACCGTTGGTCAGATGCCCGTCGGCGGCGAGCGCACGCTGCCAGCCCTTGTCGGCGAGTGTCAGCACGAACGGCAGCGTCGCGTTGTTCAGCGCGAACGTCGACGTGCGCGGGACGCCGCCCGGCATGTTGGCGACGCAGTAGTGCGTGACGCCGTCGACGACGTAGACAGGATCGGCGTGAGTGGTCGCGTGCGAGGTCTCGAAGCAGCCACCCTGGTCGATGGCGACGTCGACGATCACCGAGCCCGGCTTCATCTGCCTGACCAGAGCCGCCGACACGAGCTTCGGCGCCGAGGCGCCGGGGATCAGCACACCGCCGACCACGAGATCGGCGGAGGAGACGTGACGCTCGATCGCGTCGCGCGTCGAGAATACCGTGTTGAGCGGCCGGCCGAACTGCCGCCACAGCGCGCGCAGCACCTCTGTATTGCGGTCGAGCACCCACACTTCGGCGCCCATCCCCAGCGCGATGTGCGCGGCATGCGAGCCGACGACGCCACCGCCCAGGATCACGACCTTCGCCGGATCGACCCCGGGCACCCCGCCCAGCAACACGCCCAGTCCGCCATGCGGTTTCTCGAGGTAATAGGCGCCGGCCTGGATCGACATCCGTCCCGCGACTTCCGACATCGGCGCCAGCAGCGGCAATCCGCCGGATGGCGAGGTCACGGTCTCGTAGGCGATGCACACGGCGCCGCTCGCGACCAGATCCTTCGCCTGCTCCGGGTCGGGCGCCAGGTGCAGGTAGGTGAACAGGATCTGGCCGGGCTTCAGCATCTTCCGTTCGATCGCCTGCGGCTCCTTCACCTTGACGATCATTTCAGAGGCGGCAAAGACCTCCTTCGCGGTGCCGACGACCTTGGCGCCCGCCTTGCCGTAAGCATCGTCGTCCATGCCTATCCCCTGCCCGGCGTTGTGCTCGACGATGACCTCGTGACCATGCGCCACCGCCTCGCGGACGCTGCCGGGCACCAGGCCGACGCGGTTTTCGAGCACCTTGATCTCCTTGGGGACGCCGATGCGCATGGAACGATCTCCTTCCGACGACGGTCGGGTAAAGCCAGAGCTTACGCGCGCGCGATTGCCCACTGCTAGGGCCACCCGCCGCCGCGGATGGGGCCAGCACCGAAAGGCCCGCGCTAACGCAGCGTGTTTGCGGCCGGGCGCAGCGTCGCGTGAACCGCGGCGAGCGCGCGGATGCCGTCCTCGATCCGCTGCGAGGGAATCGCGGCAAAGCCGAGACGGACGAACCGCGAGGGCGGCCGCTCATCGGCGAAGAACACGTCGCCGGGCTCGATCAGCACGCCCCGCCCGAGGGCGGCGCCGGCCAG